>DATNFQ010000275.1:0-8359 GCA_035606295.1 Patescibacteria group bacterium | reverse complement strand
GTGCCTCCCGGCGCCGCGTGACCGAGCTCGATCAGCAGCTCCTCGGCGACCGTCCGCTCATGCCACGGCAGCTCCCCGTCCGGCCCGATGATCGAGCGCTCGTGGCCCTTCCCAGCCAACAGGACGATGTCGCCGGGTCGGGCGGAATCGAAGGCCGCGGCGATCGCCGCGCGGCGATCCGCGATCAGGAGCAGGTCGTGCCCGCGTCGCCGGCCCGCGGCTTCCGCACCTCGGGCGATCTCGTCGAGGATCGCGTCACGGTCCTCACCGCGTGGATCTTCGTCGGTCACGACCACGAGCCGGGCGCGCTCACCGGCGATGCGACCCATCTGCGGGCGCTTTGCCGTGTCACGCTCGCCCGCGGACCCGAAGACCGCGATGACGCCACCGCCGCGTGCGGCCGCGCTGGGTGCGAGCAGGTCGAGCACCGTCGTGAGCGAGGCCGGACTGTGGGCGAAATCGACCACGACACCGAACGGCTGGCCCAGATCGATGCGCTCCATCCGCCCAGGAACGACCGCGAGACCGGCGAGCCCCTGCCGGACGCGTTCCGCGTCGAGCCCGAGGGCGTCGCCGAGGGCGACGACCGCCAGCGCGTTGTGCACGTTGAAGCGCCCCGCGAGCCGAAGGTCGATCGTCGCGTCGCCGGACGGCATGACGATGTCGGCGTGGACGCCCTCCCGGTCCTCGCTGATGCGCGTCGCGCGGATGTCGGCCGCGGGCTCGGTGCCGTAGGTGATGACGCTAGCGCCTGCGTCGCGTGCCGTCCCGACGAACAGGCCCGCGGACGGGTCGTCGAGGTTGACGATCGCCGTCGCCGGCACGGGACGTGGCTTCTGGACTCCCCGGGCGCCGCGTAGGCGGTCGAACAGCGAGAGCTTGGCTTCCCGGTACGCCTCCCAGGACCCATGAAGCTCGAGGTGCTCGTGGGTGATGTTCGTCAGGATCGCGACGTCGTACACGACGCCGACGACCCGGTCGAGCGCGAGCGCGTGCGACGTCGTCTCGATGACCGCCATCTCGTCGCCCGCGTCGACCATCGCGCGTAACGCCGCCTGCAGTTCCGGGGCTTCCGGGGTCGTGGCGTGCTCGGCGTGGTCATCCGTCCGGCCACCGATCCTGGTCGCGATCGTGCCGATCATCCCGGTCCGAAGACCCGCCGCCTCGAGCGCCGAGACCGCAAGGTAGGCGGTCGTCGTCTTGCCGTCGGTGCCGGTGATGCCGATGACGGTCAGCTCCCGCGACGGGTCGCCGAACCACCACGCGGCGGCTGACCCGAGTGCAGGACGAGCCGCAACCACGACGACCTGCGGCGCGGCGACCCCGGGGATGGGCCGTTCGACGATCACACCCGCCGCGCCGGCTTCGATCGCCGCAGGCACGTAGTCGTGGCCGTCGACGCGGAGCCCTGGGACCGCGACGAACAGCATCCCGGGCCGGACGGCGCGCGAATCGTGTGTCACGCCGGTCACCGCGATCGAAGCGACATGCCCGGTCGGTACCGGCCGACCGCCCGCGCGGGTGCCGCGCAGCCGGCCCTCGGCGGCCAGCCGCTCGACGAGCGCGCCGAGGGGACGGGTGCCCGTGGCAGTTGGATCGGCGCTCACGCGGTCACCGGGAGATCGCCCGATCCAGGCGAGCCGCGACACGCCCGATCGAGTAGCGCGACGGTCGCATCACCCGCTCGTGCGCCCCGGTCATCGCGAGCCAGCGCGCTCCGAACGAGCGCTTGTGCTCGTAAAGACCGGCCATCGGGTGACCCTCACCAGGCTCTGCATGATCCGGCCCCGTGTCGACACCGCCGAGGTCCATCTCGTCGCAGCCCTCGCGGATCGCGAGCTGGATGGCCCGCCAGCGCAGCAGATGCATCACGCCAGGATGGGTCTCGCGTACGCCCGGAGGGTCCGCCGAGTGGACCGTCGAAAGCCGGGTCCCGTGCCGGTACAGGATCAGCCCGCCGAGCGACCGCGATCGGTCGTTCGCGTCGCGCCCGTCCAGGTAGACGAGCATCCCTGCCTCGAGCGCGGCCAGCCACCAGTCGATGAACACGTCGCGCGGCCCGAATCGGAAGCCGCGTCGCTCACCGGTCCCCTCGAGCAGGGTCGCGAAGGCCTCGAAGGCGTCGCGTGGGGTGCCGCTCGGTCGTTCGAAGAGATCGTGTGCAACGGCGCCGCCGGTGTCGTAGCGCTCGATCACGACGCCGTCGCGTTCCGCGCCCGCGATGCGCTGCCGTGTGCTCTTGGTGAACGTCGCCCGGACGGCCTCGTCGTCGGTGCCCTCCGCCAGCGAGACGCTGACGCGATGACGCGACGGCTGGATCTCGGCGATCGGGTGGAACCCAAGACGCCGCAGCCGTGTGCCATACGCGACGTCCGAGGCCGGGACCTCGGCATCCGTGGCGACGACGGCGACCCCGGCCTCGACGAGCCAGTTCGCCAGGGCGTTGACCCGATCGGCGGCCACTTGGCCGCCATCGCGGACGTCACCCCCGTCGACGATCGGCCCGCGCGGGACGTAGGCGCTCGAGCCGCCCACGATCGGGAACGAGCGGAGCAGGACGAGCGCCGGGTGCTCGTCGTCGAGCATCACGAACCGGGGCTGCCAACCGAGCCGTGTCCGTTGTGCAGCCCACACAGTGGACTGGTAGACGTGACCGCCTGGCGATCGCACGGCGCGATGGTCCCAGTCCGCCAGCTCCTGCTCGGTCGCCTCTCGCGGCCGCGACGGGGCGGTCAATCCGCGCCCTCACCGCTGTAGGCGCTCGCACTCGATCCGCCGCCGAGCCCGTGACGCCGGCGCGCCCACCAGGTCCGTGCGTTGACCGCGGCACCATAGACCTGGCGCCCGAGCCGATCGAGCACGAGATCCCAGGCCCCGATGTAGCGGACCTCGCGCCCACCGAATCCGGTCTTGAAGTGGGCGATCCCACCGGTGGCGAGACCCCATAGGTCGTATGCCTCGGCGCCGGCCTCCTTCGATGAGCGGATCGCCTCCCACTTGAGGAGGTAGTTGGCGCGGCTGTCGCCCCCGGCCTGGGTCATGCCCCCGTACGGCTCGACGACCCGTCTCCCGGACCGGACGAGGAACAGCGTGGCGAGCGGTTCGCCATCGGCGGACTGGGCGAACAGCAGACGGGCTCGGCCCGTCGGCCGGAAGGCCTCCCAGACATCCCGATAGGCGGACTCGGCACGGATCAGGAACCCGGCACGGTCCGCGGTCTCTCGATAGATCCGATAGAAATCGCCGAGCCGGTCGCCCTCCGCCTCGACGACGACCACGCCGGCCGACCGCGCCTTGTTGACGTACTGGCGCCACTTCTTGCGCAGGTCGCCCCACAGGGCGTCCTCGTCGGGTCGCAGGTCGATGACACGTGTCGAGCTCGGCTGGATCGGCGAGGCCGGACGCCAGCCGTTCGCCTCGAGCGCTCGTCGCGTGGCGCCCTCCGGGTCGTGTGGGCCGTCCAGCTCGACCTCGGGGTCGATGCGCAGGTGCGACACACGGCCTGCAACGCGTGGCAAGTCTGCGCGGACGGCATTCGTGAAGGCCGCCAGCTCCTCCGCGGACCACCCGCCACCGAGGGGACCACGCGGCGCGTAGGCGAAGCCCCACGGCAGCGGCCGTGGCCGGCGCACGAGGATCTGGGCGCCGACGGTGTCACTGGCAAGCAGGCGGTGCGACGTCCAGCCGTTCTCGGCCTTGACGCGGGCCCAGCCGGTGGTCTGCAGGTACGAGCCCGGGTCGCTTGTATCGACGAGGCCGTCCCAGGCGTCGGGATCGATGGCAGCCGTCACGCCGTGCGGGGTCGGCGGAGCGCCTCGACCATGATCGCGACGATAGAGCGCAGTTCCCCGATCCGCAAGGCAAGCGCCGAGATGATGAACATCCCGCCGAACACGAGCGAGACCACGACGATGATGGTCGCGAGGCGGATCAACCCGCCCGGACCCGGGGACGCCGGGTCGGCCAGGAGCGCGGGTTCGAGGAAGAGGCGGGTCACAACGCCGACGAGCGTCGCGAGCGCGGTCGCGACGAGCGTGCGCACGGCCACCGAGCCGACGCTCGACAGCCCCAGCGGGCCCTCGCGACGGCGCAGCAGGACGATCAGGACGAGTGACTCGACCCACGCCGCGACGGCGATCGCGAACGCCATCCCCGGCAGCCCGAACGGGTCCACGAGAACGACCGCGAGCGAGGTGTTGACGACGACCGCACCGACGGCCGCCAGGACCGGTGTCACGGTGTCCTGGCGCGCGTAGAAGGCGCGAGCGAGCACCGCGATCAGCGCGTGAGCCGGTGCGCCCACGAGGAACGCGAGGAACGTGTCCGCGGTCACCCGGATCGCGTCGGGCTGGAAGTCGTTGAACAGCAACGCGACGGTCTCGACCCGCAGGATCCCCGCCAGTGCCGCCACTGGGATCATCGCCACCGCGAGCAGTCGCATGGCGCGGTTCAGCAGACCGATGAAGGCGTCGCGATCACCGACCGCGGCGCCCCGTGACAGCGACGGGAACAGCACCACCCCGAGTGGGACGCCGATGACACCGATCGGGATCTGCAGGAGCGTGAAGGCGATCGTGAACGACGTCACCGCGCCGAGCCCGAGGGTCGTCGCAAGTGCGGTCGTGACGACGAACGTGATCTGGCTCGCGCCGAGACCGATCGCCCGCGGGACCATCAGACCGAGCGCTCGCCGCGCCGCTGCGTCCGAGAAGTCGATGCGGGGCGTGTAGCGGAACCCGAGGGCCTGGAGCGGGCGGATCTGGACCAGCACGTGCCCGAGCGAACCAGCCACGACGCCGAGCGCCAGGCCGACGGCCCCGAGCGCCGGCGAGAGCAGCAGCGCGGCCCCGATGATCGCGAGGTTGTAGACGATCGGCGCGATCGCCGCAGCCGCGAATCGACCCTCGCTGTTGAGCACGCTCGTCGCGATCGCGCCGAGGGCAAGAAAGATCGGGCTGAGCACCATGATCCGCGTCAGCTCGATGGTCCGCGCCATCGTCGCCGGGTCGAAGCCGGACGTGTAGAGCGGGACGAGCCGGTCGGCGAACACGAACACGAACAGCGCCAGGATCAGCAGCAGCGTGAGCATCAGGTTCGTGACCGTCGACACGACACGCCAGGCCCGTTCGTGACCGTCGCTCGCGATGAGGCTGGCGACGACCGGGATCAATGCCGACGACACGGCGCCCGCCGCGACGAGCTGGAACAACAGGTCGGGGATACGGAACGCCGCGAAGAACGCATCGAGCTCGTGGGGATCGCGGACGGCGTTGACCACGACGACGAGCCGGACCCAACCCAGGACGCGGGAGATGAGGAACGCGCCCGAGACGATCAGTCCGGCGCGCGCGAGGGCCGAGGCTGCCGTCACGTCGTGGTGGTCCGCCGAGCGCGCGGATGGGCCTCGCGATAGGCAGCGGCGAGGCGGCCCGGCGAGACGTGCGTGTAGATCTGGGTCGTCGCGAGGTTCTCGTGGCCGAGCAGCTCCTGGACGACGCGGAGGTCGGCGCCCCCATCAAGGAGATGCGTCGCGAACGAGTGACGCAGCGTGTGCGGTGACACCCCCTCGGGAAGGCCGGCCGCGCGACAGAGCCGGTCCAGCCGGTATCGCAGACCGCGCACTCCGAGTGCGCCACCCGTGTGATTGAGGAAGATGGCGGTCGGTGGCGGTGGCGCGGCCGCCGCCGGCCGCCGGTCGAGGAGCAGCGGCCGGCCATGCTCCAGGTAGGCCTCGAGGGCAGCGATCGCGGGCCGCCCGAGCAGACCGATCCGCTCCTTGCGGCCCTTGCCGATGACCCGGATCTCACCCCGCTTCAGGTCGACCGACCCGAGGTCCGCGGCGGCGAGCTCGCTGATGCGCAAACCCGCGGCGTAGGCGACCTCGACGATCGCCCGGTCCCGCAGCGCGAGGGCCGTCGCGAGTGCTGTCCTGTCCGGCGTGGCCACGTCGGCGGCCTCGAGCTCCTGGTCGATGACGGCGAGCAGGCGATCGACCTCGTCGACCTCGAGCACCCGTGGCAGGCGCCGTGGCAGCCGCGGGGTGGCGATCGCCCCCCAGGGATCCCCGTTGGTCGATCCCTCGCGGGCCGCCCACCGATGGAACGAGCGGATCGCCGCGAGCCGCTGGGCGACCGTCGAACGTGATGCGCCAGAGCCCAGGCGGGCGAGGTAACCACGCAGCTGATGACGAGCGGGACGCGTCCAGTCGATGCCCTGCTCGGCCAGCCAGTCGAGGTACGCGCCGACCGCGGTGCGATAGGCACGGATCGTGTGTGGTGATGCGTCCCGGGCGGCCAGGGAGCGGAGGAATCGTTCCAGTGGGAGTTGGTCGGTCGGTGGGTCACTCTGGACGCTGACGCGTCCGTCCCGGGGGGCTGGGCGCCCGGTCACGCCTCCGCGGCCGGCTCGGTCGATCGCTTCGTGCCGTTCGAGCGGCGGGTCCCACGTCGCGACGAACCACGGTTCGCGCCACCCGACCCACCACCGGAGCGTCGCGCCGGCCGCGCCAGCGCTTCGGGGTCGGGCGGGCCACCCGGGTAGGCCTTGCCGGGCGCGACGTCGTCCGCCGGCGTCTCGCTCGTCGAGCCGCACTTCAGGCAGATGGCGGCGTCGCCCTTGCGGGCCAGCGGTCCCTGATCGGCATCGTGCAGACCACCGAGCGGCTCGTTGTTCGTCGTGTAATCGCACTTCGGGTAGTTCGAGCACCCCCAGAAGACGTTCCCGGTGCGTCGCGCGCGACGCGAGACCAGGTGCCCGTCGTTGTTCTTCGGGCAGGCGACCTCGAACGAGAGTGGCTCGGGCGGTGGAGGACCCTCGCGCTTGATGTAGTCGCACTCGGGATAGCGCGAGCAGCCGACGAACGGACCGAACCGGCCGCGCCGACTCACGAGCGTCCCCTCTCCGCACTTGGGACAGACCTCGCCGGTTCCCTCCAGGGGCGGTGGCTCATCGCCGGGGAGTGGCCGGGTCTCCTTGTGCTCGGGATACATCGAGCAGGCCAGGAACCGCCCGTTCCGCCCGAGGCGGATGACCATCGGGTGGCCCTCGGAACAGACCTCGTCCGTCGCCTCGGTGGTGAAGTCGCTTCGGCGCAGCTCGCGACGCTTCTCGGCGACACGGTCACGCAGCGGTGCGTAGAACGCCTCGAGCAGCGGGACCCACGCCCGCTCACCGCGGGCGATCTCGTCGAGCTCCTCCTCCATCCGCGCCGTGAACTCGAGATCGACGTAGTCCCCGAAGTGCTCGACGAGCAAGTCGGTGACGATGCCGGCGACGAGCTCGGGGTGGAGTCGCCGTTCCTCGACCCGGACGTATCCGCGGTCGATGATCGTGGAGATCGTCGCGGCATACGTCGAGGGGCGGCCGATGCCGTGCTCCTCGAGGGCCTTGATGAGCGTCGCCTCGGTGTAGCGCGGCGGTGGCTCGGTGAAATGCTGGGTCGGGGTCACGTCGCGGACGTCGGTCCGGTCGCCCTCCGCGAGCTGCGGCAGCCGGCGGGCGTTCTCGTCCTCCTCGGCGTCGTCGTCACGGCCCTCGGTATAGACCCGTGCGAAACCCTCGAACAGCGTGCGCGTCGAGCTGGCGCGGAGCTCGTACGGCCCGTCGACCAGGTCGACCGTCGTCGTCTCGAGTTCCTTTGGTGCCATCTGCGAGGCCAGGGCGCGCTGCCAGATCAGGCGGTACAACCGAAGCTCTTCGGGCTTGAGCGTCCCCTCGAGCGAGTCCGGGTCGCGCCGGAAGCTCGTCGGTCGGATCGATTCGTGCGCCTCCTGGGCGCCCTTCGAGGTCGTCTTGTAGACCCGGCCCTTGGGCATCGTGAACTCGTCGCCGTAGCGCCCGGCGATGACGTCGCGCGCCTCACCCATCGCGACGCCGGCCATCGACGTGGAGTCGGTGCGCATGTAGGTGATCAGACCGACATGGCCCTCGGGCGTCTCGACACCCTCGTACAGCCGCTGGGCGATCGACATCGTCCGCTTCGGGCTGAAGCTGAGCTTGCGGCTCGCTTCCTGCTGGAGCGTCGACGTGGTGAACGGCGGCGCCGGGCTGCGCGACTGCTTCCGGGTCGCGACCTTCGTGACCTCCGGCTTCAGCGTCCGGAGCATGGCGGCGTGGACGTCGGCGGTGTCGCCGTCGCGGATCGGGTTGCCGTCGGCGGCACTGATCGCGATCGGCTTGCCGTCGATCCGGATCAGCTCGGCGGCGAAGCGGCTCCCGTCGTTCGTCGCGAGCAGCGCCTCGAGCGTCCAGTACTCCTGCGCGGTGAACGCCTCGATGTCCCGCTCGCGCTCCACCACGAGCCGGACGGCGACCGACTGGACGCGGCCGGCCGACAGGCCCGAGCGGACCTTGCGCGACA
>DATNFQ010000274.1:0-3056 GCA_035606295.1 Patescibacteria group bacterium | reverse complement strand
CCGGGATTGGCGACCGGGATCAGGATCCGCCCAGGAAGCGGCGAGCGGGGGCTCATGCGCCGTCGGTCGATGCGTTCCAGCGCTGCACGAGATACGGCTTGAGCAGCTCGAACTCGCGCGCCTGACGCTCGACCCGATCCTCGGCCTGTTCGGTCGTGATGTGGCGGTTCTCGATGACGAATGAGCCGACGCGCCCGAAATAGATCGGCACGAGCGCCGCGACCAGCGACTCGAGCGGATGCGGCGGGTTTCGCGCGGTCAGGACGAGGTCGTAGACGATCCGAGCCCAGAGGTCGTCCGGGAAGTGGTACGCGCTCGCTGCCTCGGCCATCTCGAGGGTCGTCGCGGTCGTCGACGCGACGTCGCCACCGATGCCGAGCTTGGCTCGGGCCGCATCGCCGAGGCGGCCGGCCTCCTCCGCGAGCTCGAGGACCGCCTCGAGCGACTCGGGCGACAGCATCGAGCGCCACATGTCGGCGAGGGTCAGCGAACCGGCATGGAACTCCGATAGGAGTCGGAGGGTGTTCACCTTGAGCGGCGGCGGGTCGATGATCCGCTCGAAGCCATACGCCGGGACCGGGTGGCTGCCGCGGATCGGGAGCCACGCGTCGGAATGCTCCACCGCGAGCCGCAGGATCGTGCCGACGACCTGGCGGAACATCGGGCCGAGGTCCGAGCCCGGGTCCTTCGGGTCGTGGATCTTCGCCCCGAGCCGGGTCTGGCAGATCGCGTACCCGCCGGTCAGCGCCGACGTCGTCATCCAGATATCGATGCCGAACTTGCTGACGTCGCTTGTCCAGTCATCGAGCGTCAGGTAGTGCCGGACGAGGTCACCGCTCACGCCGAAGTCGCCACCGATCGGCTGGCGGATCCGCTTCCCGTAGAGCGCCCGCGTCAGCGGGTACGTGACGGTGTTGGTGATGGTGCCGTCGTACTTGTAGCGGGCATAGAGCGGCGAGACGTAGTCGTAGCCGCCCTTGAGGATCGGCCCTGACAGGAGCTCGATCCATTCCGGCACGATCGAGCGCAGGTCGGAGTCGACGACGACGAGCGCCTGGACCTCGAGCGCCGCAGCGATCTCGAAGATCGTCCGAAGGGCAGCACCCTTGCCACCGACCCCATCGATCTCCGGGTAGGTCAGGCTGACCCGCTCCAGCTTCTGATTGGGGCGGACGAGAAGGATCTCCTCGACGTAGTCGGGCGGCTCGGTCTCGACGACGACGCGACCCGTGCCGTCGGGCGACCCCGCGTCGGAATTGACCACGACCGGTCGAAGGTCGGGGAAGTACTGGACGAGCCCGGCCTGCGCAGCACGGACGACGTAGCCGATCGTCGCTGCGTTCTTGAAGCTTGGGATGCCGACCATGATGTCGGCGCTGCCGAGCCGGGCGATCTGATCTCGAACGTTGGGGGTTAGCACCGTCGAGGGCATCCCCTAGACCCTAACACCGCACGCCCCTTGCCGGTGGTTGGCCCCGTGTCAGCGGCGCGGGAGGTCCGCCAGTGTCCAGTCGTCGGCGGTCTCGCCGGGCCGGTACCGCGAGTTCGCGGCCTTGAACGACATCGCCTGGAAGCCCTGTGCTCGCCAGGAGCCGATCCACGAGCCGAGCGGCTCGCGGACATATGGGCTGGGTCGGACGAGCTGCTCGGCCGGCACGATCCCCTCGAGGACGCGCTTGCGCTCGAGCAGCGGGACATCGAGCAGCCATTGGCCGTCGAGCCAGAGGAGGTCGACGACCACGATACTCACGATGTCCTCGGGTTCGAACGCCAACGCCGCCCGTTCGACGGCCCGCCGCGCCTCGAACTCGGCGACCCGGTCTCGCCGGCCGCCGATGAACATCTTCGTGATCGCGTTCGTCGGGGTGACGGTCGAAACGCCGATCTCGGTGCCGATCCCTTCGGGCGCCCGGGCCTTGGTGAGGTAGCCCTCGAAGACCGCTCCCTCGTGGAGCGAGCCACCGGTCGCACGAGCGAGCGCTGCGGCAACCTCCGGCCGCTCGTCGAAGGCTTCGCCTTCCCACCAGAACGTGGCTCGATCGTCGGCGACGGCCGCGACGATGCGAGGACCGAGCCATGCCGGCTCGACCAGCGCTTCGGCGATCGAGGTGGGCCTGGTCCGGCCGAACTCCTGCACCCGCAGCTCGCGCGCCAGAGCGTGCGCGTCAGCCACCGTCGTGTCGTGTCCCTCCATGGCAGGCATCGTATCCCGACGGCCCGTGCGTATCATCGGACCGTGGCCAGCGCCGCACCGTCCGTCGGCCCAGCGAACCGCGCCCGCGGCCTCGGTGCCCTGACGCCGAGCGGTCGCGCGATCGTCCCGGCCTCGTGGGCCTTGTACGACTTCGCGAACACCATCTTCAGCTTCGCCGTCGTGTCGGGCGCCATCGGGCTGTACCTGACCGCCGAGTTCGGCCGCCGGGACGGCGGCGTGCTCCTTGCGGTCTCGGTCGCGGTGAGTGTCGGCATCAACGCGATCGTGTCGCCGATCCTCGGCGCGCTCTCCGACCGTGGTGGACGCAGGATGCCGTTCCTCCTGCTGTTCACCGTGCAGTGCATCGCGGCCACCTTCTTCATCGCGAACGTCACGCCCGTGCTCGGGCTCGTCCTGTTCGTGATCGCCAACTTCTCGTACCAGGCCGCGCTCATCTACTACGACGCGACGCTCAAGACCGTTTCGCTGCCGGAATCGCGGGGCCGGCTGTCGGGGATCGGCACCGCGATCGGGTACTGCGGCACGGTGGCGGTGGGACTGACGATCACCTTGCTCGACGTTCCCGTAGTCGACCGGTTCAGGCTCGCGGCCGTGTTCTTCGCCGTGTTCGCGGTGCCGATCTTCCTGGTCGTTCGCGAGCCACGTCGGACCGACGAGCCTCGGATCACGGCACACGACGTCGTCGAGTCGTTCGGCCAGCTTCGGCTGACGATCGAGCACGCCCGCCGCGTCCCGGGTCTCGGCCGGTTCCTCCTCGGGCGGTTCTTCTACAGCGATGCGGTCAACACCGTCATCGTCGTGATGAGTGTCGTGACGACCCAGGCCTCGGGGTGTCCGATCG
>DATNFQ010000273.1:0-5660 GCA_035606295.1 Patescibacteria group bacterium | reverse complement strand
GGATCGCGTACTTGCGGGCGATGCCTTCGGGTGACCCGAACACGTTGCAGGCGTCGGCGTACTGGGCCACGAGGCGCAGCGTCTTTCGCTCGCCCCCGCCGCCGACCATGATCGGGACCCTGGGGCGTGACAGCGACTGCGGGGAGTTGAGGAGCCTGGTGGCGTGGAACTGTCGCCCGTGGAACTCCTCTTCCGAACCCCGCTCGCCTTGCCACATGCCATGGGCGATCTGGAGCGTCTCCTCGAGCATCTCGAACCGTTCGCCGAGCGGCGGGAACGGGAATCCGAGGCTCCGCGACTCCTCCTCGTTCCAGGCAGCTCCGATTCCGAGCCAGGCGCGGCCGCCACTGAGGACGTCGAGCGTCGTCGCGGCCTTCACCCAGAGGCCCGGCAGCCGATAGTGGACGCCGCCCACCATCAACCCGAGCCGGGCGCGCTGGGTGTTCGCCGCGAGGTAGCCGAGCGTCGTCCAGCCCTCGAGCATCGGCTCCTCGGCCGGCCCGACACCGCGGATCTGGAAGAAGTGGTCCATCACCCAGATCGAGTCGAAGCCGATCTCGTCGGCGTCCTGGACGATCCGTGCGAGCGTCGGCCCGATCGCCTCGGCGCCGCCGGGCCAGGTGAACGAGCAGATCTGTAGGCCGACCTTCACGGGCGCAGGGTAGTGCACTCAGCAACGACATGCGCGCTGGCGCCGGCCGCGGCTAGCGGAACAGGTCCATCTGCGCGGGCATGATCACGTCGCGGATGTGGCCATCACCCCGGTTGAACGCGGCCCCCCGGACCAGGGCGATCGGGTGGCGCCCGGTCTTACCGAAGACCAATTCCGCGACTGAGGCGATCTCGTCGGCCACGGCACGAACCGTCGACTTCATCACGCGGCCGTCCGCGTCGGGCGTGCCGCGCAGGTCGTCGAGCGGCTCGATCCCCGACACGCCGATCGCGACATCCACGATCCCGAAACGCCACGGGCGCCCGAAGCTATCCGAGACGATGACCGGCAGATCGTGGCCGAGCCGGTCGCGGACTGCCGCGCGGATGCGCTCGGCCGAGGCATCGGGGTCGGCGGGGAGCAGCGTGACGATGTCGCCCGAACCGGGCCCGACATTCGACGCGTCGATGCCGCCGTTGGCACACACGAACCCGTGCGGTGTCTCGGTGATGACCACACCGTTGGCCATGCGAATGACGCGCTTCGCCTCGCGCAACACCACCTCGACCTGCCGCGCGTCGCGGTCGTAGCGCCGTGCGAACTCGACCGCCACCGGTCGCGGCTCGATGGTGGTCAGGTCGACGATCGCGCCCTCGGCTTTGGACACGACCTTCTGCGTGACCACCAGGACGTCGTCATCGCGAAGTGGCAGCACGCCGGTCGAGGCGGCGAGAGCGTCGGCGATGAGCGCCGGTAGGTCGTCGCCGGGAACGATCTCGCCGAGTCCCTCGATCGCGACCGCTTCGACGCGGTCAGCCACCGACCGCCTCGGGTGTCTCGGCCTGGGCGATCAGCAGGTCCTCGGGCGTGTCGATATCGAGCGTCAGCGGGCCGTCGAGCACCTCGACGCGCGCCCCGGCCGCGCGCGCCGCTCCGATGTGCGCGTCCTTGCTGTCGCCGCCGAAGCAGAACTCGATCACGTCGGGTGGCGAGAGGAAGAGCGCGTTGGTGCCGCGGCCGTGGCGGTCCGGCACGATCGCGACGAGAGGACCGTCGCCTCCGGAATGCGCGATGACCTGCGCCAGACGCTCCGGTGTCACCTGCGGGATATCGATCGGCACGACGAGCACGGCGTCCGCTCCGGCGGCGATCGCCTCGTCGCGTGCCTGCCGCAATCCGTCGTTGAGGCCGCCGCCGCGTTGCCGAAGGGGCCGGGCGCCGGCCCGCAGTGCCAGTTCGCGGACTTCGTCGTCGGGCGTCACCACGAGCGTCTCGTCGATACCGGGCGTGGCGACGGCGGCGCCGATCGTCCCGGCGGCGAGGCGCAGGGCGAGATCGCGTCGCTCCTCGGCGTCCAACACGGCACCGAGTCGCGACTTGGCCCCCTCGATCGCCCCGACAGGGACGATCGCGATGATCCGAGGCGTCGTCACGGCGACGTGCCCGCGGTGGACGTCGCGAACGCCAGGACCTCTTCGGCGAGGCGCGCCCGGGCCGCGTCGTCGGTCATGATCGTGTCGGCGACGAGCGTCTCCACGCCAAGTGTGCTGATCTCCTCCTCGAGCCCGACGTCGACGCGATCCAGCACGAATCGGCTGATCAGCGGGACGAGATGGCGGGCGACCCCAAGGGCGCTCGACTCCTCCCCGAGAGACGCCAGCATCCGGTCGGCCGGGCCCTTGAGCGCCTTGCCCCCGACGATGCCGCTGACAGCCACCATCGGGACGCCGCGCGCCCGCGCTTCCTCGAGCGCAGGCCGGATGCCGCGCACCGCGAGGATGGGGTCGATCGACACGATCGGGTTCGACGGAGCGATGACGATCACGTCGGCGTGCGCGATCGCCGCGAGCACCTCGGCCGTCGTCTCCGCGGCCTCGACGCCGCGGAACCGGACCTGGCGCACGGTCGGCTCCTGGTGGCGATGGACGAAGTACTCCTGGAATTCCAGCCAGCCGTCTTCGGTAAGGACCTCGGTCCGGACGGGCTGGTCGGACATCAACAGGATCCGAGGCTCGATACCCATCGCGGCGCCGAGCTCGAGCGCGACCTCGGTCGGGCGGCCACCGGCCCGCAGGCGGTCGGTGCGCCACAGGTGCGTCGCGAGATCCTGGTCGCCAAGCCGGAACCACTCCAGGCCGCCGAGGGTCTCGAGGCGGTCCATGACCGTCCACGATTCATCGCGCAGACCCCAGCCCCGCACCTGGTCGTCGAGGCCCGCCAGCGTGTAGGCGACCGTGTCGTGATCCGGCCATACGGTGAGACCGTGCAACTCGAGGTCATCACCGGTGTTGACGATGATCGAGAGTTCCCGACCGACATTGGCCGCGAGCCCCTCCGCCATCTTGGCGCCCCCGACCCCGCCGGCCAGCAGAACGACGTTCACCTCACAAGAAGGTCCGCGACCTCGGGCATCCGCTCGATGGTCTCGTAGTCGTACGGCGCGGGCATGCGGACGATCACGGTCTCGAAGCCAAGGTCGAGGTGCTTTCGGAGGACATCGGCGACGGCAGCCGGCGTGTCGGCCACGTACCCGCCGAAGTCCGAGGGCGGGACGCCGTTGGCTGCCATGAGCTCGTGGATCCGCGCATCGGCTGCGTCGGCGTCATCCCGCAGGACGATCGGGAAGCTGACGGTCTTCTCGATGGTGGCGATGTCGCGACCGATCTCGTCACAGTGGCGCGTCAGCGTCGCGAGCGCGTCCTGGACCTCCTCGATCGACCCCGAGGTGTTCCAGCCGTCGGCGTACTGGGCGACGACCCGAAGCGTCTTCTGTCGCCCGCTGCCGCCGATCAGCATCGGTAGGTGCTTCTGGACGGGTAGCGGCCGGCACACGGCGTCGCGCATCGCGTACGTCGGCCCGTCGTGATCGACGCGCTCACCGTCGAGCAGACGGCGAATCAGCATCACCGACTCGTCGAGCCAGCCGATGCGCTCGCCGGGCGAGGCGCCGAACGGGATCCCGAACGCCTCGTGCTCGCGTTCGAACCAGGCGGCGCCGATGCCGAGGATCGCGCGACCACCCGACACATGGTCGAGCGTCGTCGCGAGCTTGGTCGTCACGCCCGGGTTGCGGAACGTATTGGCGCCGACCATCAGTCCGAGGCGTACGTGCTCGGTGATCGGGCCGAGGGCGGCCAGCGCGCCCCAGCCCTCGAAGATCGGCTGCTCCCATGGCCCGAAGATGGCGAGCAGGTGGTCCCAGGTCCACACCGAATCCCAGCCGTTCGCTTCCGCCGCGAGCGCGGCATCTCGGAATCCCGGCCAGTCGGTCTGCTGGGACCACAGCTGGAGACCGAACTTCACCGGCATCGCGTTGGTAGCCATCGTTCGGATGGTACGTGGGGCGGCGTTACGTCAGCCGTTCGCCCGCGCGGACCGCGATGTCGAGGCGGTTCTCCGGCGGTGCGAGCGGGCACGCCCAGCGTGGATCGTAGGCGCAGGACGGCTGCGTGGCGAAGTTGAAGTCGAGGATCAGCTCGCCGGTCGCCTCGTCGACCCCGAGGTCGTGCGACTTCGCCGCATCGACCAGGTAGCGGCCGGCGCCATAGGTCTCGTTGCCGTTCGTCGCGTCGCGGAACGGGATGAAGAGCCCGCCGGCGTAACCGGTCATCCAGAACACCGACAAGCGCTGCTCGCCGGTGGGGAAGGGGAGGCGCACCGAGCCGATCCGCCGGAACGCCAGCGTTTCCGTGCCACTGTTCGGCAGCTCCATGGAGAGCGCGCCCGGATCCGCCGCCGGCGCAGGTTCGACGGGGACGACCAAGCGCAGCGCGGGGTCATGGTCGAAATGGCGTGCGCGGAACGTCGCTCGCTCGGCCGGCGGAAGCGGCGACTGTGGATGCTCGCGGAAGAGCCACTCGCGGACCGTGCGCCAATGCGCGAGGGCGACCACCGGGTCGGAAGCCGCCATCGCCCTGACTTCGCCGTACAGCGTCGCGACCCGTCGTCGCCAGTCGGCGAGCGTGAGCCGGTCCTGCAGGGAGCCGTCGCCCTGGGTCCAGGCGACATCCTTGCCCGTCGTCGGTGTCGTCATCGCCGACTCCACATCGAGCTCAACATCGAAGCCGGACGTCGTGGGCGATGGATCGGTCGAGCCGGTCGGCATGTCGGTCACACGGGAATCCTAGCCCGCCATACTTGCGAGGGCGTTCGGACGGATCGGCGCGTGCACGATGGAGGGTTTCATATGGCGGATACGGCCGAGATCGGCGTCTTCGGCGGCTCGGGCTTCTACTCGCTCCTCGACGACGTGCGCGAGATCAAGGTCGATACCCCATATGGCGCCCCATCTGACTCGCTGTTCCTGGCCGACGTCGGCGGCCGGAAGGTCGCATTCCTGCCGCGCCACGGCCGCCGCCACACGCTTCCACCGCATCGGATCAACTACCGCGCCAACGTCTGGGCGATGCGATCGCTCGGGGTGAAAGCCGTCATCTCGCCGTGCGCGGCTGGTTCGCTCGCGCTCCACGTCAAGCCCGGCGATTTCGTGGTGTGCGATCAGTTCGTCGACCGCACGCGCGGGCGCGTCGACACCTTCTACGACGGTCCGATCGTCACGCACCTCTCGTCGGCCGACATCTACGACCCCGTGCTCCGCCAGCTCGCCATCGAGACGATCCGCGACCACGGCATCGAGGTCCACGAGCGCGGCACGGTCGTCGTGATCCAGGGGCCGCGCTTCTCGACCAAGGCGGAGTCGAAGTGGTTCTCCGACGCCGGTTGGGAGGTCATCAACATGACCCAGTACCCCGAGGCGTGGCTCTGCCGCGAGGTCGGGATGGCGGTCGTGAACATCTCGCTCATCACCGACTACGACGCCGGCGTCCACGAGGGCACCGAGGCCGTCGATGCGATGTCGGTGCTCGAGGTCTTCTCGCAGAATGCCGAGCGGATCCAGCAGGTCGTCCTCGACCTGATCGGGCGGTTCCCCGAAGACCTGGCTGCCCTCGGTGCCCGGGCCGCGCTCGATTTCACGCGCGGCGACGGCCACGCGATCTCTCCCGAGGAT
>DATNFQ010000272.1:0-4386 GCA_035606295.1 Patescibacteria group bacterium | reverse complement strand
GGACGTTCGACGATGCGGGAACGGAACCATGGACCGCCACCGGCCGTCTCCGCCGCCATGGACCCCATCCGTCGCTCCGCCCGTCTCGCGGCCGCGCTGCTCACCCTCGCCGTGGTCATCGCGGCATGCGCCATCGGCCCGGCCTCGTCGACGGTGCCCGTCGCCCCATCAGCGTCGGCGCCGCCGGATACGCCGGTGACGGCACCACCCGCCGACCCTTCGAGCGACCCGTCGGTCGAGC
The DNA here is from genome assembly GCA_035606295.1 of Patescibacteria group bacterium. Lineage (GTDB taxonomy): Bacteria > Chloroflexota > Limnocylindria > Limnocylindrales > CSP1-4 > SPCO01. The sequence goes on along the minus strand of DATNFQ010000272.1, from coordinate 4,145 downwards.
CGCCGGTCGGCGAGAAGCCGGTCGTCCCCAAGCCGGGTCAGGCGATCAACGTGCACCCGGTCGCCGCCGAGAGTTTGTCGGCCCGGGTCGACGGGTCGACGATCGTCGTCAAGGCGACCTGGTGGAGCGGAGTCGAGCCGTGCACGATCTTCGACTCGATCGTCGTAGACAAGGGCGAAGGCACGTACACCGTCACGCTCCGCGAGGGCAGCAGCCCCCAGGAGATCGCGTGCATCGCTATCGCCGAGCAGCACGTCACCGAGTTCGAGATCCCCGACGTGGCCGCCGGCACCTGGAAGATCGTCGACTCCGGTGGCACGGCACCGCCCATCGAGGTCACGGTCGGCTGAGGTCCGCGGACACGTAGCCCCATCGCGAGGGATCGACTCGCCGGCGGCCTTCGCGGCACGCTCCCGACCCCTGTGCGACGATCGAGCGGTGAACCCGCTGGACCTCGTCGCGATCCTGCTCGTCGTCGTCGCCATCATCCTCGGGTTCCAGTCGGGGGCTCTCCCACAGGTCGGTGGTCTGCTGGGCGCGCTCGCCGGTGGCGCCATCGCCGTCCTCGCCCTGCCCCATCTCGTCGAGCCACTCGACGCGGTACCCATCGGTATCCGCCCATACGTCGTCCTCGCCGGGCTCCTGATGGCGGTCGGCATCGGCGAATCGGTCGGCTCCGCGATCGGCCGGACGGGCGCCAGGTCGCTCGGGACCGGCTTCCTCGGTGCCGCCGACCGCATGGCAGGCAGCCTGACGGGCGCCGCCCAGGCCCTCCTGGTGATCTGGCTGGCAGGCGGTCTGCTGGCCCTTGGCCCCGTCCCACGGCTGAGCGAGGCCGCGCAAACGTCTACGGCCGTGCGGACCCTGAACGCGGTCCTGCCACCGCCCACCGAGATCGCCGGCGAACTCGGGCAGCTCATCGGCGATTCGGGGCTGCCCGACGTGTTCGTCGGCTTCGAGCCGCTACCGCGGCCCCCGGTCGACCGCCCGACGGATCGAGCCGCGAACGAGATCGCCGCCCGCGCCGAGGCGAGCACCGTCCGTGTGCGAGCCGGCGTCTGTGGCGCACAGGCATCGGGCAGCGGTGCCGTGGTCAGTGACGGGTACGTCGTCACGAATGCGCACGTCGTCGCCGGAGCTCGGGATGGCGCGATCGAGGTCGCGACCGTCGACGGCAGCGCCGCGGCGGCGCGTGTCGTGCTCTTCGATCCGTCGTTGGACGTGGCCCTGCTCTGGACACCCGACCTCCGCGCCCGGGCGCTCCATTTCGCGTCGTCGGACCCTGCCCGCGGCTCCGTCGGAGCGGCGCTCGGTTACCCGGGAGGCGGTCCGCTGACGATCGTCCCCGCGGCCGTCACCGGGGAATATCGCGCCACTGGTCGCGACATCTACGACGAGGCGCGAGTGGACCGCGACATCCTCGAGCTGCGGGCCCAGATCGACCGTGGCGACAGCGGCGGACCGTTGATCCTTCAGGACGGCACGATCGGCGGTCTGGTATTCGCCGAAGCGCGCTCGGATCCCGAGGTCGGCTACGCGCTGACGCCGACGTCGGTAGCGGTACGGATCGCCCCGGCCATCGGCCGGCATGAGGTCGTGGCGACCGGCGACTGCCTCCGCTAGAGGAAGCTCGGCGACTGCTCGCTCAGTGCGTCGGCGTGGGAGAGTTCTGCGAGATCCAGACCGCTACCTCGCGCAGGACCTTGTCGCGGATCTCCGGTCGATCAGACAGGAGCGTCGCGAATTCGCGATGCCCGAGGACGAGCAGCCTTGCGGGCGTCGAGGCAGTCGCCGTCGCCGTTCGCGGCACCTGCGCGATCATCGCCAGCTCACCGAAGTGATCGCCGACACCGAGGTCGCGGACATGCCTGTCGCCCTTCGAGATCGCGACGGTGCCGTCCAGGATCACGAAGAACTCGTGGCCGGGCGCGCCTTCCTTTGCAAGGACCTTTCCTTCCCGGACATCGACCTCATCGACCAAGCGCCCGATCTCGGCGAGGTCGCGCGAGCTCAGCCCCGCGAACAGCGGCACCTTCGAGAGCATCTCCAGCTTCTGGTCCATCGCGTCGATCGTCCCTCCTCGCCCGCGACCATGGGATCTCGGTCGCGGCAGCATACGCGCTGACTCCCCCTGCGGGAAGGTCGAGGTGGCTATCCTCCGCTCATGGCGTCCGGGCTGACGAACCGGCTCGATCCGGCGGTCGGCGCGCTGCGGACCGCCCTCGCCGAACCCGCCATCCGCCGGCTCATCGTCGCCTGGGCGGCGAGCAACGCCGGGCAGTACGCGGTCCTCGTCATCAACCTCGTCGTGGCGTACGACCTCGGAGGCGCCGTCGGCCTCGGCGTCTTCGGTATCGCGCGCTATCTGGCTCCGGCAATCCTTGCCCCGTTCGTTGGTCTGCCTGCTGGTCGATGGCCGGCCGAGGCCGTGCTTCGGGGGACGAACGCGCTTCGTGCGGTCGCGGTCGTCGGGCTGATCGCCGTCGTGCTCATCGACGCGCCGTTGTGGCTGATGATGCTCTTCGTCGCGATCGAGGCGAGCGCCGGAGCGTTCACCCGCCCCCTCCACATGGCCCTGCTCCCGGCGGTCGCGCAGACGCCGGCGCAGCTCATCGGCGCCAACGTCACCTCCGGAGCGGCGGAGGGTCTGGGCACGTTCGTCGGCCCGGCGCTCGCGAGCGTCCTCCTCGTGACGACGGGTCCGGCCGGTGCCCTGGCCGCGGTCGTCGTCATCGACCTCATCAGTGTCGCCAGCATCGCCCGGCTGCACGTCCCGACCGTCGGCCGGCGCCAGGGCACGCGCGACGCGCGCACTGCGCTCGCGGACCTCTCGGCTGGGGCTCGGGCCGTCGCGACGATGCCCGACGTCCGGCTGGTCATCGCGTCGCTCGGGCTGCAGACGTTCGTCAGAGGGCTGTTGACGGTGCTGGTCGTCGTCACGGCCATCGAGTTGCTCGGTCTGGGCGATGCCGGCGTGGGAACGCTCAACGCGGTGATGGGCCTCGGTGGTCTGGTCGGGTCGTTGGCCGCGATCACGCTTGCCGGACGCGAGCGTCTCGGTCCCCCATTCGCGGTCGCGCTTGCCGGCTGGGGTGCGCCGATCGCGGTGATGGGTCTGGTCGTCAACCCGGTCGTGGCCTTCGCCGCGATGGCAGCCGTCGGCATCAGCAATGCGGTCCTGGACGTCGCGGGCTTCACGCTGGTCCAGCGCATGACACCGAATGCGATGCGGGTCGCCGCCCTCGGCCTCATCGACAGCGCAGCGAACGCGGGACCGGCTCTGGGCGGCCTCGTGGCGCCGGCACTCATCGCCGGGATCGGAACGGAAGGCGCCCTGGTCGTGTCGGGCGCGATCCTGCCCATCGCGGCGATCCTTGCCTGGCCGCGGCTCCGGCGCCTGGAAGAGGGTGGCCCGGCCGCCGCCCGCCGGGTCGAGCTGCTCCGTGCCCAGCCGCTGTTCGCACCGTTGTCACTGGCGACGATCGAGCATCTCGCCGGATCGCTTCGGCCGGTCACGTTCGACGCAGAGGCGTGGCTGATGCGCGAGGGCGATCCGGGCGATCGCTACGTGCTGATCGATCGCGGCGAGGCCGAGGTCACGCGCCTCGGGGAAGTCATCGGCCAGCTCGGTCCGACCGATGGGGCCGGAGAGATCGCCCTCGTCAACGACGTGCCGCGGACCGCGTCCGTGCGCGCAGTGACGAGCATCGATGCATTCGCCCTTGATCGACGCGACTTCCTCGAAGCCGTTAGCGGTCACGCCGTCAGCGAGGCGCGCGCGCATCACGTCGTGGACGAGCACCTGGCGGCGGACCAGGCGCGCGAGGCCTGATTCCGAGCGAGTAGCGGCGCTGCCGCACCAAGGCGTCCTCGGACGCTCGCCCGCCTACACTGCGGATATGCCCGAGACCGTCGCCCCCGCTCCGTCACACCCCTACGACCGCCCGACCGATCCGGCGAAGCGGCACTCCGCACGGCTCACCGATGGGCCCGACCGCGCCGGCGCGCGCGCGATGCTCAAGGCGATCGGATTCACGGACGAGGACCTTGCCAAGCCGCTGGTCGGCGTCGCGACGACCTGGATCGAGACGATGCCGTGCAACTACAACCAGCGCCGGCTGGCTGAGTTCGTCAAGGAGGGCATC
>DATNFQ010000271.1:0-10700 GCA_035606295.1 Patescibacteria group bacterium | reverse complement strand
GCGTGGCGACGTCTCGGTCGATGAGTTGCGCGCGGACCTCCGCCGTGTCCGCCTGTACGCGGGCATCGATCCGGCGATGGGACCGGGCGTCTCTGTCACCGTGCGCGGCCCGATCGACGGGTCGGGCATCGAGGATCTTGTCAACGAGCTCCGCAACGCCGGGGCTGAGGCGATGGCGATCGATGACGTGCGGCTGGTGCCCGGGATCGTGGTGCTCGGTGCGGCCGGGGCCGCGACCCTCGATGCGCGGCCGCTCGATGATCCGTTCACGCTCAACGCGATCGGTGCACCGGACAAGCTGACCGGCTCGCTCACCCGACCGGGCGGGATCATCGCCCAGTTGTCCGCCACGCAACCCGACGTGAGCGTCGAGGTCACGCCGCTCGATCGCATCGGCGTCCCGGCCACGGACCGGCAGCTCGTGCTGAGCCATGGTCATCCACGCCTCTGATACCCTCCCCGCCGTGCCGGACCGTCCCGTCCTCGATCTGCTGCTCGGCGATGTCGTGCGCCTCCGCAAGACGCATCCCTGCGGTGGCGACACCTGGCTCGTCGACCGCCTCGGGGCCGACATCGGGCTGCGTTGCGAGACGTGTGGCAGGCACGTGTTGATCGAGCGCGCGACGCTCGAACGCCGGCTCGCCGGGTTCGTGGAGCGCGGTGACCCGACGATCACCGCGGCGATCACGAACGACGCTCCACCGGACGCAGGGATCCGCGGCGACGGAGCCACGTGACCGATACCGGAGTACCGCTGGAGGCCCAAGCGCTCGAGACCGACGCTGAGGACACATCCGGCGAGGGCGCGCTCGCCGTCTTCCGAAACCCGCCGTTCCTCCGCCTTTGGCTGTCGCAGGCAGCGACCCAGATCGGCGGCAACATGGTGCTGTTCGGGCTGACGGTCATCGTCTCGGAGAGCAACCCGAACACCGCTGTCAGCCTGTTGATCTTGTCGTTCCTCGGGCCGGCGGTGCTGTTCTCGGCGGTGGCCGGCGTGTATGTCGACCGGGTCGACCGCCGGCTCGTGCTGATCGCGACGAACGTCCTGCGCGGCATCGCCAGCATCGTGCTGGTGCTCGTCGGCGACTACCTATTGCTGATCATCCTGCTGAACCTGTTCATATCGACGGTCACGGTGTTCTTCGCACCCGCGGAAGCTGCGATGATCCCGCAGGTCGTCCCGCGGCGGCAGCTGCTGTCGGCGAACGGCGTCTTCACGCTCACCCTCAACGCCGCGTTCGCCCTCGGTTTCGCGTTGCTCGGTCCGCTGGTGATCAACATCGCGGGTCCGCAGGCCGTGATCATCGTCGTCGCCGGGCTCTACTTCCTTGCGGCGATCTTCTGCTTCACGCTCCCGCCGTCACCACCACCATCGCATGCGAACGGCAGCGCGACGGCCGTGGGCGAGACCTCGGCCGCCATGCACTCCACGGTCGATCAGCTCCGCGAGGGGTTCTCGATCATCCGCGAGAACCGCGCGATCGCGTGGTCGCTGCTCTATCTCGGCATCACGGCGTCGCTCGTCGGCGTTCTCGGGGTGCTCGGCCCCGACTTCGCCCAATCGGCGCTCGGCCTGAAGCCGAAGGACATCGCGGTCATCGTCCTGCCGCTCGGTGGCGGCATCGTGATGGGCATCTTGCTGCTGAACGCCTACGGCAAGTTCCTGCCGCGGCGGCGCGTCATCGAGGGCGGTCTGATCGTGCTCGGCGTGGCGCTTGCGCTGCTGTCGATCGCGGGGCCGATAAGCCAATTCCTGCAGCGGGTCGATGCCGCAGGCGACCTGCTCGACCTGTCGGCGATCACATCGCTGCTCGCGATCGTCGTGTTCATCGCGTTCATCGCGGGCATCGCCTACGGCGCGGTCGCCATCCCCTCCCAGACGCAGCTCCAGGAGGACCTGCCGGAAGACGCCCGCGGCCGCGTGTTCGGCGTGCTCAACATGCTCGTCTCGGTGTCGAGCTTCCTGCCGATCATCATCGTCGGTCCGATCTCCGACCTGATCGGGACCGCGACGGTGATGCTCGTGGTGGCCATCGCGGTGATCATCGCGGGTGTCGCGAGTGTCCTCCGCCGCGGATCGACGCCGGAGTGGGCGGCCGTGACGGCCGACCCGCACGCGGAAGACCCGATCGCGGCTGCTCTTGGTGCCGACCGTCCTTCCTGGCGAAGCGACGCGGCGCGGCCGGCTTCGGCGCCGCATCCGGCTACCGCGCCTCCGCCGCCGCCCTGGGCGCCGCCCGGCCCGGCCGACCCTGCGGACCGCGACTGACCGATGCCGCGCGTCGCCGTCGTCTTCACGGGCGGGACGATCTGCATGGTTTTCGATCCCGTGGCGGGTGGCAACGTGCCCTCGCTCGACGGCGCCGCGATCCTCGCACGAACACCCGGTCTGGATGCCCTCGCGGAAGTCGTCCCGATCGACCGTGGGCTCACGCCCGCGAGCCACTTCACGTTCCGCGACGTCATGACGCTCGGTGGCGTCATCCAGAGCGCCCTCGACGATGACGCCATCGATGGCGTCGTGGTCGTCCAGGGGACCGACACGATCGAGGAGACGTCGTTCGCATGGGACTTGGTCCTCGACTCCTCGAAGCCGGTCGTGGTGACTGGTGCGATGCGGGCGTCGCACGAGGACGGCTACGACGGACCGGCGAACCTGCGGCGGGCCGTGGCGGCGGCCGCGTCACCGTCGCTTCGAGATCCAGGGGTCGTGGTCGCGCTCGCTGGCACCATCGAAGCGGCCGACGACGTGACCAAGATGCATACGACGGAGTTCGACACGTTCCGTTCGCCCAACCGCGGGTCCCTCGGGACCGTGGGGGAGGGAGGCGATGTCGTGGCCGGGCTACGCCGGCCACGCCGGCGGCTCCGGCCGGTGCCATCGGAGGGCGCCCGCGTGGAGCTCGTCGAGGCTGGGATCGGCACGGACGGCGCGATGATCGACGCCGCGGTCGCGACGGGGGCGAGGGGTGTCGTCGTCGCAGCGACCGGAGCGGGGAATACGTCGCCAGGGATGCTCGCCGCGGCAGAACGAGCGATGACGCGCGAGATCGCGGTCGTTCTGGCCTCGCGATGTCCGGGCGGCGCCGTCACCACGGCCTACGCCTTCCCGGGCGGTGGCGGCACGTGGGTCCGCGCCGGGGCGATCCCTGCGGGGACCCTGTGCGCGATCAAGACACGCGTGGCGCTGTCGCTCGGGCTCGGCGCCGGCCTCGAACGTGACGGCCTCGCGAAGCTCCTGGCTGACCCGGTAGGCTGACCGACCATGCCGCTCGACATGCTCATCACCGGCCGGATCGCCACGCTCGCCGGCGATGTTGGCTTCGGCTGGGTCGAGGCGATCGGCATCCGCGACGGGCGGATCGCGTTCGCCGGGTCCGAGGTCGACCTCGAGACGCGCGCCGACCCATTCACCGAGCGGATCCGCCTCGATGCCGACCAGGTCGCCATCCCCGGGCTGACCGACGCCCACCTGCATCTCGCGCAGGCGGCCATGGCCTCACGGCACGTCGACCTCGACGACGCGGCCACCCTCGACGAGGGGCTGGCCCGGCTTCGGGCGACCCATGAGCGACTCCCGGACGGCGCGTGGCTCGAGGGTCACGGCTGGGACTCGGATCGCTGGGGTGGCTGGCCGACGGCTGTCGCGCTCGAGGCGGTAGCCCCGGGGCGCCGGGCCGCGATCTGGGCCCACGACCACCACGCGCTATGGGCGAGTGACGCAGCGCTTCGAGAAGCGGACCTCCCCGCCGGTGAGCTTACGGGCGGCGTGATCCGACGGGCGGCGGACGGTTCTGCGGAAGGGGTGCTGTATGAGGCGGCCACCCGGCTCGTGACGATCCACGTGCCGGCCCCGACCGCCGACGAGCTGGATCAGGCGCTCATCGAGGTCAGCCAGGACCTGCTCCGTCTCGGCGTGGTCGCGTGTCACGACCCCGGTGGCGTCGCTCCCGACCCGGATCTGCAGTACTCGTTCCCGGCCTATGTCCGGCTTTCTGACGCCGGACGCCTCCCTGTGCGTGTCCACGCCTGTATGCGGGACGACGCGGTCGCCGCGGCGACCGAGCGCGGGCACCGAAGCGGCGAGCGTCTCGGGTCGAACCCCGACGGCCGTGCGACCGTCGGCTGGCAGAAGTGCTTCGCCGACGGCTCGCTGGGCTCTCGGACCGCGGCGCTGCTCGAGGACATCGAGTCCGAAGCGGACCGACCGCTGCCGCCCGAGCAGCGGCGAGGTGTCTGGATGACCGACCCGGACGGGCTTCGCGAGCGCGCGGAGCGCGCTGCCGCGGGAGGCATCGCGACCACGATCCACGCCATCGGTGATGCCGCGATCCGAGCCGCGCTGACAGTCCTGGAGCCGCTCGCCGCGACGTCCCCGCTCATGCCGCGCATCGAGCACGTCCAGATGTTGCATCCCGACGACCGGCCACGGTTCGCCGCAGCCGGCATCGCCGCAAGCGTCCAGCCCGTCCACCTCGGATCGGATGCGATGACGGCCTGGAAGCTGTGGGGCGACCGGGCCGAGGCCGAGGGCTACACCTGGAAGGCGATCGCCGACACGGGCGCGGTGATGCCGTTCGGGACGGACGCGCCGGTGGAGCCATACGACCCGTGGCCCGGTCTCGCGCTCGCGGTCCGGCGCGAAGACCCACGCTGGCCGTCGGGGACGCCGGCGTACGCTCCAGAAGAGTCGCTCACGCTCGACCGTGCTCTGCGCGCGAATTGCATCGATCCGGCGACATCCGCCAAGGAGACCGATCGCGGCCGCTTGACGGTCGGCCAGCGTGCGGACGTCGTGGTCATCCCGTCAGCCGCCATCGACGAACCGGTGACGCCGGGCGGCCCACTCTCGACCACCCGCCCGCAGATGGTGCTGCTCGACGGAAGGATCGTCTTCGAGATCTAGCCCTAGCTAGCCCGCGGGGATCGCGCTCGTTCCGTCCAGCTCGGCGAGGGCATCGGCGAACAGCCCGTTGAAGATCCGCGACGTCGACGGGAACGCGTGGATCGTGTTCGCCAGCACCTCCATCGGCACTCGCGCCTGGATGGCCAGCACGCATTCGTGGATCGCTGCCGACGCATCGACGCAGGCGACCGCCGCACCGACCAACTGTCGCGTCGCGCGGTCGACGACGATCGTGATGTGGCCGAGGTCGGCCTCGAGCGCGTAGCCGCGGCTGCTCTTCGGGAACTCGGCCACCTTCTCGAACGCGTCGATGCCGGCCTCCTTAGCGGTCTCCAGCGAGACGCCGACGAAGGCCGCCTCCGGATCGGTGTACGTCGCTCGTGGCAGCGCCCGATAGTCGGGCGTCACCGCCTCGCCGTTGATCATCCGCGCGGCGAGCTCGCCCTGGTAGTGGGCCTGGTGGGTGTGCAGCTCCGGACCTGCGGAGTCACCCACCGCATAGAGCCCGTCGGCGATCCGCAATCGGCCGTCGCGCGGGTAGGGCGGCGTTCGGAGACTCGTGTCGAGGCCGTAATGCTCGAGGCCGAGGTCATCGAGCGGGATCTCGCGACCGATCGCCGCCAGCAGGGCGTGGCCTGTGGCCGTGGTGCCGTCGTCGAGGTCGACGCAATGGGCGCCGTCCTCGCCTGCGCCGGCCCGCGCCCCGACCGCCCGGACACCGGTCCGGACGTTGACGCCATCCTTCTCGAGCGTCGCACGGACGACCTCGGAGTTGCGCGGGTGGTCGGTCGGGGCGAGGCGGGGTCCGGACTGGACGATCGTGACGGGCACGCCGAATCGCGCGTAGACCTGCGCGAGCTCGCAGCCGGTCGGCCCGCCGCCCAGGATCAGCAGGCTCCGTGGCAGTTCCCGGGTGAGCGTCGCCTGCTCGTTGGTCCAGACCGTGATGCCCTCGATACCCGGAATCCGGACGGGTCGTGAGACCGAACCCACCGCGATCACGACATTCGCAGCAAAAAGCTCGTGGCGAGCGCCGTCATGCGTGACGCTGACGCGTCCCTTTCCGATGATCTCCGCGTCGCCGCGATAGACGACCGCACCGGACTTCTCGAGCGCGCGGACGTGACTCGTGTCATCAGGTTCCGGTGCGTCGGGCGGCCGATTGATCATGAAGTCGCGATGCTTCGACGCGCGAGGCCACTCATAGCGAGCCGGGTTCGCGTGATGTTCGGCAGCCGCGTGGAGCAGCGCCTTCGACGGCAGACAGCCGATGTGTGGGCAGCTGCCGCCGAACCATCTTCGATCGATGACGGCGACGGCCGCGCCAAGCGAGCGGGCCTTGTGGCTGATGGCCTCGCCGCCCGGCCCGGCGCCGATGACGATGAGGTCGAAGGTCGAGTCCATCGCGTCAGTCTGCCGTTCGCGTGTGACGGTCGCGTTGCCGTCTCGCCTCGTACAGCACGACCGCGGCCGACACCGACACGTTCAGGCTGTCCGCGATGCCGAGCATCGGCAGTCGGATGCCGCTGACGCCGGGTGTCCGCCAGGGAGCGGTGAGTCCCGTCGCCTCGCTTCCGAACGCGATGGCGAGCGGCCCGCTCAGGTCGGCGTCGGTGTAGGGGGTCTCGGCGTCGACGAGCGTCGCGACGATCGGGATCGACCGTCGACCGAGCCAGTCAACGACTTCGTCGGTCGATGCGGACGCGAGCGGGACGCTGAAGATCGTTCCCGCGCTCGCTCGGATGGCGTTCGGGTTCATGAGATCCGTCCGGGGGGAGGCGGCGATGAGGGCATCGACTCCCGCACCGTCGGCGCTGCGCAGGACCGCGCCGAGGTTGCCGGGTTTCTCGACGGCTTCGATGACGACGATCAGCGGGTCATCGGGCAGGGCGAGGTCGTCGAGACGCATCGGCGGGATCCGCACCACCGCGACCAGACCGTCGGCCCGGTCGCCGAATGCGACCTTCGAGAACGCGGCCTCCGTCGTCGAGATCGTCGGGATGCCGTGCGCGGCGAGGGCGTCGAGCGCCGCCCGTGCGTCCTCGCCGGCAAGAAGCGGTTCACAGACGAAGGCTTCGACCACGCCGGCACCGGCATCGAGCGCTCGCCGGACCTCGCGCGTCCCATCGACAAGGGTGAGGCCGGTCGCGTCGCGCTGACGGCGGTCGCGGAGGCGCGCGGCCGCTTTGATGCGCGGATTCGACGGGCTGGCGATGGCTGCGGATGACATCGAGGTCATGATGCGGCCGCGATGCGTGCGAACGCGCCGAGGTGGAGCACGGCTCCAGACGTGGCAATGGACGTGAGCTCGCCGATCTCGACGTCCCGGCCAAGGAACCCACCCAGCGTGAACGGGTCCACGGCCTCGGTGTGCGCGGTCAGGACGAGGAAGCCGCCCGGAACGAGGAGCCGCTGGAGGTCGTCGAGCAGGGGAGGGAGGTCACGGTCCAGGCGCCAGGCCTTGCCCGACGCGCCGTGACCGTACGTAGGTGGGTCCAGGACGACGCCGTCGTACCGCCGCTCACGCCGTACTTCGCGGGCGACGAAGGCGCGGGCATCGTCGACGAGCCAGCGGATCGGACGATCGTCGAGCCCGTTCAGCGCCGCGTTCCGACGCGCCCAGTCGACTGACGGCTTGGCGGCATCGATGTGTGCGACCGACGCGCCGGCACGCGCAAGGGCGAGCGTGAGCAGCCCTGTGTAGGCGAACAGGTTCAGGACGGCCGGGGCCTCGCCACGCTCCGCCAGCCGGTCGCGGAGCCACGGCACGAGGTCGGCGTGCTCCGGAAACAGGCCGACCTGGCCGGCGGCTGTCGGGCGCAGCTCGAATCGAAGGTGGCCGATCGCCGTCGTCCAGCCGGCGCGCGCCGCGTCCAGAGCCGCGCCCCTCCAGCCGGCCTCGCGCTCGAAGCGGAGGCCGGCGTCCTGCCACCGCTCCGGCGCGCGTCGCGGACCATCGGCTGCCGCATAGGGTCGATCGACGATCAGCTCGCCGAACCGCTCCAGACGGCGCCCGTCACCGGCGTCGATGAGCTCGTAGTCCTCCACGAGCGCATCATCACGGGAAACCGACCCTCGGGCGACGTCGAATGGGTGAGCAGGGAATCGGAAGGGAGGTTCGTGTGGTCCGACGATCGATGATCGCGCTGATCCTTGTCCTCGCGGCTGCGCTCGCTGCATGCACGTCGCCCAGCGCGGGCTCCGGTGGCGGGACGACCGGCGCCAGTGCGGCTCCGGCGGCCTCCGAGGCAGCCCCGGCAGCCTCCGAGTCGGCCCCGAGCGGCAGCAAGTACGGCTACTGAGATCGTTCGACGAGGGCGTGACACGGGTTCGCGGGCGGACAACGAGGCGTCGTCGCGGTCGTTGTCGCTCGCAGGCACCCTCTGGTAGCATCTCCGGGCCGCTGGCGACTCGACCGCTGGGGCTCTCCGACCGGCACGGGACTGGAACACCCGTGAGCCACCGATCGGGCAGCCGCGACGGCCGGGGAACCGGCGACTCGGGCGGCTAGCTCAGCTGGTTAGAGCACTTGCTTGACATGCAAGAGGTCACTGGTTCGAGTCCAGTGTCGCCCACCAATCCGCTCACTTTGAGCGCGAATAGGTGATCGCCCTCAGCAAGGGGAAATCGGGGTCGTCATCTAGCAGCCGCTGGGCGAGCGTCTGGCAGACAGGCCCGCCCAAGCCAGCCGCGTCGACAATCACACGCCCGAAATCGAGCGGATCTGATTTCAACAGCACGGTGACCTGATCGCCGCCGGGTCGGTGTCTCGATGGAGGGCGATGGGCACCTCTCGCGCCCCCGTGGCATCAGTCGGTTCCGACCGCCAACGCTTGGGGGCCGCGGCACGACCGACTGCCTCGGTGCCGATCGTGCGCCGCTCAGGGCCGCTCATGGACGATGACGGCGTCGCCCACCGAGATCCAACCGTCGTTGAGGATGTCGGCATTGAGCCCGGCCCGGTGGACCAGCTCCTTGATGATCCCCGGCCGCGTCAGCCGCTGCAGGTGCAGGCACGGCTCGCACAGCTCGACCCCGAGGCACTCAACGTCACCGACCCGAAAGCGCTTGCCAACCAGGTCGTTGAGCCGCACGCCACGCACCACCACCTGCCGGCGCGACTCGGCGCCGGTGAGCCCTACGCTCTCCAGCACTTCGGCCTCGATCAGGGTCAGCGCCTCACCGGGCGTGGCGCCCTGCTGGCAGAAGTGGCGGTCGCCCTGGAGCCCCTTGCCGGCGAGGGCGCTGGCCGCCTGGACCGGCGCGATCGCGTCGGAGGGTCCGATGTTGATCTCCTCGACGTTCATGGCTTGATCATGTCGGCGGATGACGGCCGCGTCCAGCGCACCCGCCGTGGCGAGCGGATCCGCGTCTCCGAGGAGTGGGTCGACCACACGCGGGCCACACCCGACCGTCCCCGATGCCTTCACCACCACCGTGGAAGGCCTATCGCCGTCACAGCGCCGTAGACTCGCCCTGTGAGCGCGGATCAGCCCGACCAGCCTGCCGACGACGAGGACGATCTCGCCCTTGCCGAAGCCGCGTTGTTGCGCCTCGGCGCGGACATCCCCGACCCCACTACAGCTCGTCATCTGGGGGCGCAGGGTTGCTGCAGGCGCCTCAAGGACCGCAGCCTGGGACGAGCGCGAGGCGTAGGCGCTTCGACCGGCGCCAACAAGGGTAGGAGTACGCTGTACGGGCGTCCCGTCCGAGTGCCTCCCGCACGCGACGATCAGCGGGGTGCCCCCGGAGGCCAGACCCATGGCAGATGATGGCAAGACGGACGGTCATGTGCCGGAGCTGACGACGACGGCGGCTGCGCTGACCGAATGGCGAGAGGCCGAACGTTCGGTCGCCGTAGCCCGTCGCGGACGGGTCGCGGCGCAGGCGGCGATGGACGCCGCTGAGCGGGCCACGCAGGCGGCACAACGGACTGCTGAGGCGGCCAGGGCGGCCCTCCAGTCCGCCACACTCGCCGAGGCGTCAGCCTCGGAGACAGCGACAGCGGCGCGCGTCGTGGTGCCGTCGACGCGCGAAGACTTCGCCACCAGCGAGGACGAGGTCGCGCAGGCCGACATCGCCGAGGTCGACGCGCACGATCGATATCGTCAAGCCGTCGATCTGGCAAGTACGAAGCACTGAGCCTCGGACCGCGCAACGGCCCATTCGCGTTCCAGTGTGCGGACCGGCTTGCGACTGAAGGGTTCGCGTCCATAGCTTCTCCACCATGCGCGCGAGCGGTGTCGTGGACCTCGCAGCGGGACCGCGGCTCGTCTGTATCCCGTCCGGCGACCCGGACATGTGCGGCGTCGTGGAGCACATGTATAAGTCGATCCCGTGGGTGACACCCGAACGACTCCAAGCGGCCCTTCGCGACATCTATCCCGATGTGGTCGTCCGGCGTCGTGAACTCGAGGGCGAGCCGATGCCGACCTGGTATGTGTTCAAGGACCGGCCACGACCGGAGCGCAGCAGCGCCTAGGTGGGGCCGGATCTACTAAGTCGAGCGCTTGTGGCCCCGGAGGCCCTGCGCGTCGATGGGGTGTACGTCGATGGCCGAATGGCCCGCGCCCTTGGCTTAGGGCCGTACCCGGCTCTGGCGCTGCTCGGCGATCCACTCCCAACTCGCGTCCCAGTAGGCCGCTCCGCGCTCGACGCCATCTCGGGCCGCCTGCGCCTCCCACGCCGAGATCCACGCGTCGGCGGTCTCAGGTGCCACACGCTCGCCTATAAGGCGCGCTCGGGTGGCAGCCCGACGGGCCTCGTTGATGCGCTCAGGGGTTGATCGCCGGGA
>DATNFQ010000270.1:0-4934 GCA_035606295.1 Patescibacteria group bacterium | reverse complement strand
CCCGCGGCGAAGACGGAGTGTCGGCGGTGCTGCTGGCCCGCTACCGATTCGACCGCGCGACGATGGACGCGCTGTTGGCCGCGGACCCGGACCTCGACATCTTCGAAGGCGCCGCGCTCGGTCGCATCGACCGGGTCCGTGCTGCGCTCGACGATGACCCGGTCGCAGTCCGCGCGTTCTCGCCGGACGGGTTCACGGCCCTCCATCTCGCCGCGTTCTTCGGCAAGCCCGAGATCGCTCGCGCCCTGCTCGACGCCGGCGCGCCGGTCGACGCGTACACCACGAACGATCTGGCGAACCAGCCGTTGCACGCGGCCGCCGCCGGGCGCCATCTCGAGGTCTGCCGCCTACTGCTGGCGGCGGGCGCCGACGTCAATGCGACGCAGCACGGCGGCTACACGCCGCTGCACGAAGCGGCGCAGCACGGCGACATCGAGATGGTCGAGCTGTTCCTCTCAGCGGGTGCCGACCCGACCGCGCACGTGCCCGAGGGCACGCCGGCCGACATGGCCGACGCGGCGGGGCACCAGGATGTCGCCCGGCGCCTGCGTGAGGTCGAAGCGGCTCGGGTAGGACCACCGGCGGCGCCTCGATAGGACTTTCGTCCTACTCGCCTTCGGCCGGCCCGGCATCGAACATAGCCCCACCAGGGGGAAGAGCGAGAGGGGGAACCGCCGCCGCGGCCGGCTCAGCGCGCGGCGCGCTCCGCGAGCAGGCCATCCCGGACCGCAGCGAACTCCGTCTCGACGCTCGCCACTCGAGCCACCGCGTCCGGGACGTCACCGGTCCTGCCGTCCCCTTCCAGGTCACGGGCGAGGTCTTCCAATGCCGTGGCTCCGACGTTCGCGGCGTTCGACTTCAGCGAATGAGCCGGGCGGATGATCGCCTCCGCGTCTCCCGCCGAGGCCGCCGAGCGAAGCCCGTCGATCTGGGCCGTGGCGTCCTCGATGAACGTATCGATGAGCTCGTCGACGAACCCCTGGTCGCCGCCGGTGATATCGAGCAAGCGAGTCATCGCTGCGTGGTCGAGCGTCATGGCGCCGCGCCCTCGGCGGCAGCCGGCGCATCGGCTGGCTCACCGCGACGGCCCGTGATCAGGTAGGTGGGGATCGCGCGGCTGAATCCCTTCAGTGTCCGGTCGCCACCGGTCTCGGCGATGAGATCCGCTCCATCCACCTCCTCGGCCTCAGCGAACGTGCGCGCGGCGACGAGGATCTCGCCCGCAGCGGCGTCGCCGCTGAGTCGCGAGGCGAGGATGATCGCGTTGCCGATCGCCCCGTAGTCGTAGCGACCCTCGAACCCGATCCGACCCAACGTGGCATACCCGGTCGCGATGCCGATCCCGATCTCGAGCACATAGCCACGACGACGCCAGTCGGCGGAGAGCGAAGCGAAATGCTCGCGCATCGCGACTGCCAGTCGGATCGCGCGCGCCGCGTGGTCGGGCTGCAGGACCGGATCGTTGAAGAAGGTCATGAAGCCGTCGCCGGCGAAGTGCTCGAGAGTTCCCTCGTGCTCGACGATCAGGGCACCCATCACCCCGTGATACGCGCGGAGGAAACCGAGGACCTCCTCTGGTTCGGCGGTCTCCGAGAAGCTCGTGAAGTTGCGGAGGTCGGTGAACATCGCGGTGATCTCGCGCCGGTGACCCGCCAGCAGTGCTTCGCCGTCGGCGCTCGACACGAGGGCGGCGACCTGGGGCGACAGGAACCGTGCGAGTTGCGATCGCTGGCGTTCGATCGTCGCGGTGAGCTCGCGTTCGTTGTCCCGCATCTGCTTCTGGCTCAGGGAGGCCTCGACCCGCGCCCGGAGGATCTCCGGGTCGACGCTCTTGGGCAGGTAGTCGGCGGCGCCCGTCCGGATGCAGCGCACGACGCTTTCGAGCTCGTCCACGCTCGACACGACGATGACCGGGATGTCGCGCAAAGCCTCATCGCCCTTCAGCTCGGCCAGCGTCGCGTGGCCGTCCATCTCGGGCATCTCGATGTCGAGCAGGATGAGGTCGATCGGCTCCGTGTCGGCCGCGCGAAGGACATCGAGGGCCAGCCGGCCGTTCTCGGCCTCGACCGTTCGATGGCCGAGGTCTTCGAGCAGACGCACGAGCAGGCGTCGATTGAACGGGGTGTCGTCGACGACCAGGATGCGGCCGCTCATGCGGATGCTCCGTCGCCGGAGGGCGTCGCCATCAGCGACGCCTGCAGGGCCTCGGGCGCGATGGGCTTGGCGATGTAGTCGTCCATGCCGGCAGCGAGGCACGCCTCGCGGTCGCCGTCCATCGCATTGGCGGTCATCGCGACGATCCTCGGCCGGTCACCGGGCCAGCGCCGACGGATCCGACGGGTCGCCTCGAGGCCATCGAGCTCCGGCATCTGCACGTCCATGAGGATGACGTCGTAGGTGCTGCCCTCGACCGCGGAGATCGCGGCGAGCCCGTTATCGGCGACATCGGCGCGATACCCCATCCGTTCGAGCAGGCGAAGTGCCAGCTTCTGGTTCACCGCATTGTCCTCGGCGAGCAGGATGCGCAAGGGATGACGGGCACCGAGGTCATGGTCGATCCCGGCGCCGACCGGTCGCATCGGGACGGTCGCCGCCTGACCCGCGAGGACCGTCGCGATGGCGTCGTGCAGTGCCGACGGCTTCACCGGCTTGACGAGCGACGCCGCGACGACGTCGCTCTCGCGCTCGTGCACGCCGATCGACGATAGGACGATCACCGGCGTCCCCGCACCGGACTCCGACGCGCGGACGGCCGTCGCGAGCGCGATCCCATCCAACTCCGGCATGTGGAGGTCGGCGATCAGGAGGTCGAACCGTTCCCCGCCCGTGATCCAGCGGAGCCCCTCGCGTGGCGAGCCGGTATCGCGAGCCGTCATGCCCCAGCGCTCGATGAGCGTCCGGAGGATCCGCCGGTTCGTCGCGTTGTCGTCGACGACGAGGATGTGGCGCCCGGCCAGATCCACGAGACGCACAGGGGCGTTGGCGACCTGGTCGGTAGCGGCGTCCGCCTCGAAGGTGAGTTCGAAGACGCTGCCACGTCCCGCGACACCATCGCTGGTCGCGACAAGCGACCCGCCCATCAGCTCGGCGAGTCGTCGACTGATCGCCAGCCCGAGGCCCGTGCCGCCGTACCGTCGCGAGATCGAGGCGTCGGCCTGGCTGAAGGACTGGAACAGCCGCGGCATGCGGTCAGGCGCGATGCCGATCCCCGTATCGCGGACACGGATCGTGAACCGCCAACGGGACATCGCGGCGGCGCGAGTATCGATCGGCACGCCAGATGCGCTCAGTTCGACCTCGCCGGAGTCGGTGAACTTGACCGCGTTCGACAGCAGATTGATGACGATCTGCCGGAGCCGGCCCTGATCACCAAGGATCGTGCGCGGCAGGTCATCGTCGATGGCGAAGAGGAGCTCGAGGTGGTTCGCGGCGGCGGACGGCGCCAGGACGTCGATCGCGCGTTCGATGGCCCCGCGCAGGTCGAACGGTTCGTGGTCGAGCTCGACCCGGCCCGCCTCGATCTTCGAGAAATCGAGGATGTCGTTGATGATCGTCAGGAGGGCATCGCCCGACGTCCGGATCGTCTCGGCGTAATCGCGCTGCTCATCGTTGAGCTCGGTGTCGAGCATCAGGCCGCTCATGCCGATGATCGCGTTCATCGGTGTCCGGATCTCGTGGCTCATCGCTGCGAGGAACGTGCTCTTGGCACGGTCCGCGTCTTGCGCGGCGTCGCGAGCCTCCTGGGACTCGCGATAGAGCCGGGCGTTGTCGATCGCGATCGTCGCCTGCTGGGACAGCCCGATGAGCAGGTTCAGATCGCTGTCGGTATAGAGCTCGCTGGGCATCGGCCGCCAGACGGCCATCCCGCCGATGACCTCGTCGTGCGATATGAGCGGCGCGACCATCAGCCGATCCATGTCATCCGGGTCAGTCCCGGGCAGGACGCGCATGCGTGGGTCGTTGACCGCGTCATTGATGTACTCCGCCGTGCGCGCCTCGAGGACGCTGCCGATCATCCCCTGGCCGAACGTGAGTGTGTCGGCCTTCAGCTCTTCTGCGATCGGTCCACGCCCGACGATCGCCTTGAACGTGCGGCCATCGGGTTGGATCAGATAGACGGCGCTCGATTGGCCGGCCAGCAGGTTGATCGCGTGCTCTGCGATCTGCTCGAGCACGGCGGTCGGGTCGAGCGTCGCCGAGATCTCGCGACCGACGTCGGCGAGCGCCGCCATCTCCGTCGCGTGTCGGTGGCTCTCGCGGTACAGGCGGGCGTTCTGGATCGCGGTCCCGACGCTCGCGGCGATCGTCGTCAGCAAACGGACGTCCTCGGGTCCGAACCTGCCTTACTGCCGGGTGCTTTGGACACTGATCACGCCGATCGCGTCATCGCCCACGAGGATCGGGACGCCCAGGTACGACTTTGGCGGCGTCCCGATCCCGCGAGTCCCGATCTCCTCGAACTGCGCGTCGCGATTCAATAGCAAAGGCTCGCGCGACACGAGGATCTTCGACGTCAGCCCGCTGCCGAGCTGGATCGGCTCGGTATCGGCGCGCTGCCCTCCTTCGGCGTGGTACGGGAACGTGATCTCGAGACTGACCGGATCGAAGAGCGCGACGTACACGATGTCGGCATCGAACGTCGTGCGCATCTGTTCGCCGACCAGATCGATCAGCGCCGAAAGGTCGAGCTGTGACGAGATGGCCTGGCCGACGCGGTTGACGGTGTCGAGCTCGGCGACGCGCTGGCGTGTCTCTGAGATGAGCCGCGCGTTCTCGAGCGAGACGCTGAGGCTGGCGGCGAGCGTGGTCAGCAGGCGGACGTCGCTGTCGGTGAAGGCGTGGTCGCGGTCGACGTTCTGGAGCGAGATCACACCGTGGACCTCGTTCCCGACCATCATCGGCGCGAGCACGATCGATCTCGCCGGTTCTCCCTG
>DATNFQ010000269.1:0-9619 GCA_035606295.1 Patescibacteria group bacterium | reverse complement strand
AGACGTTCGCGCCGGGTGACGTCGCCACGGGCGGCGCCAACCTCCATCAGTTCACCTTGTCCGGTGCTGCCCTGTTCCGGATCGCGATCCCGCCTGAAGGCACCGAGGCGAACGCCGACCTGGATGTCTACGTCTTCGGTCCGAACGGCGAGGAACTCCGCAGCACCGCGGGCGGCACTGACGAGGAGGTCGATATCCCCTCCCCAGCGAACGGGGTCTGGAAGGTCTACGTCCACGGCTGGTCGACACCCGGGGGTGACTCCGACTACGACATGTGGTCGTGGGCGATCCCGGCGACCCCTGGTGGTGGATCGTTGTCGATCGCGTCGGCACCGACGGCCGCGACGATCGCGACGGTGGGCACGGTCCAGGCGGCCTGGAGCGGCATCACAACCGGAACGACGGCCGACTGGTACCTGGGCGCGGTGTCGCACACGGGTCCGAGCGGCTTGATGGGGCTGACGGTGGTGAACGTCGATAACCGGCCGTAGGGGCCTGCGCTCAACCACTACCGCCGAACGTGAAAGAGCGCCCGGGGAGGGACCGGGCGCTCTGGGCAGGAACGAAGCGAGATCCGGCGGCGTACAGCCGCCCGATGTGAGCGCTTGTTAGCGGTTCTGGGCCAGGAACTTCATCACGTCGTCGAGGCGGAAGCGGCGATCGCCTCGCTTGCAGACGCGATAGAAGGGCAGCTCGCCGCGGTCACCCAGCCGCTTCACCGTGTTGACGTGCAGGTGGAGCATCTCGGCGACCTCGGTCGCGGTGAGCATCGGTCCCAGTTCGTTAACGGCCATCGATGCCATGGGTCAGGTAGCCTCGTTCTGCGCACTTCTCGGCGGCTCCGGAACCCTGGGGTACTCAGGGGTATGGACGGGTCCGCTGTGTGCCAGACAGTAGGGGTGCGGCACCTGCTGCTCCAAGCCGTACTTTGGACTACCCGCCAGTACCAGACTCGACCGCGTCCTACCATCCGGCCATGCGGATGACCGCGCCGATGCGTATCCAGGGTCCGACACGAGGGCTTGCCGCGCCGCAGCCGGGTGCTGCGCTCACGGCTCTCGCCGTGATCGGCGCGTTCGTGCTCGCGACACTCGTGATCGCGGTCCTCGAGGGCGACATCTTCGGGATCCAGGACGCATCGCCGGTCTACCTCGTGGCCGTGGTCGCCGCAGGAGCACTCGCTGGGACGATCCCCGCGGTGATCGCCGCGATCGCCGCGTTCCTCGCGTACGACATCCTCTTCACCGAACCGCGGTTCAGCATCGCCGTCGCCGATCCACGTGAAGTCCTCGACCTGATCCTGTTCCTGTTCGTCGGGCTCGTGGTGGGCCGGCTGGTTGCCATCCAGCATGCCCGCGCCGAGGAGGCCGCCGAACGCGCAGCCGAAGCGAACACGCTGTTCGCCCTGAGTCGAGCGCTGGCGACGGCGACATCGACCGCGGAGGCAGCACCCGACATCGCCGACCGTGTGCGCGATGCGGCAGCCCTCGAGCGCGTGTGGATCGTCGCGGGCACCGGCGCCGCGGAGCGCGTGCTGGCGGATACCGGGGGCGGCGCGGGGGGTGCACAGCCGCCGCCACACCCGAGCCTGACCTCGAATCTCGCACGGACACCGGGCGACGAGCCGGCACGGTGGGTGCGCACGCACGTGCAGGGCCGCGGGAGCGCGCCGACCACCGGTGAACCGCCCCAATATCGCGCTCGGATCGAGGTCGACGACGTGCAGCTCGGGACGATCATCGCGCTTCGGGACCGTGAGCTTGGTGACCCGACGCGAAGCGAGACCCGCGTCCTTGCGCTCGCGGCCGATCAGGTCGCGGTGTCGCTTCGACGCGATCAGCTGCGTCAGGCCGCGACCGATCTCGAGATCGCGCACCAGACGGATGTCCTGAAGACCGCGCTCATCGATTCGGTATCGCACGACCTGCGCACGCCGCTCGCCAGCATCCGTGCGACGGCTGGGGGCCTTGCCGATCCTGAAGTCGCCTGGACCGACGATGCGCGCCGTGATGCCGCGAGCGTGATCGACACCGAGGCGGCGCGCCTCGACCGACTCGTCAGCGGGCTCCTGGACCTCAGCAAGATCACATCGGGTGGCCTCCACCCGGACCTCGAGCCGCACGAGCTGTGGTCCGTGGTCCAACCCGTGATCGACCGTCTGCGCCCGAGCCTCGGCTCCCGCGCGATCTCGGTCGACGTCCCGGAGACCCTCCCGCCGGTCCTCGCCGACGCGGTACTGCTCGACATCGTCGTCACGAACCTGCTCGACAACGTGGGCGCGCACAGCGCCCCCGATGCTCCCGTCTCGATCCGGGCGAACGAGGACGACGGGATGGTGCGACTGGTCGTCGAGGACGGCGGTCCGGGCGTCCCGGTGGATGTGATCGGCTCGCTGTTCGATCGCTTCCGACGCGGGCCGACCCGCAGCGAGGGCTCGCGGCGCGGACTCGGGATCGGTCTCAGCGTCGTGCGCGGACTCGTCGACGCCATGTCGGGCCAGGTCAGCGCGGATCGCAGCCCGCTCGGTGGGCTTGCCGTGTCCGTCCGACTACGACCCGCCCCACTCGATCCCGACCGATGAGGATGGCCACACGATGAGCGCCCGGATCCTGCTCGTTGAGGACGACGCGGCGACGCGGACTGCGGTTGCCACGAACCTCGAGGCCCACGGGTTCCGCGTGACGACGAGCGACGACGTCGCGAGCGCGCTCCGGGCCTGGGATGCCGAGCGCCCGGACCTGATCCTGCTCGATCTGGGCTTGCCGGACCTCGATGGCAGCGCCGTCGTCCGGCATGTCCGCCGCGACGCGACGACGCCGATCCTGATCCTGTCCGCCCGAGCCGATGAGCGCGTGAAGGTCGCGACGCTCGAAGCCGGAGCCGACGACTACGTCACCAAACCGTTCGGCATGGACGAGCTACGCGCGCGGGTGGGCGCGGTGCTTCGGCGAGCCGCGGGGCCGGCCGCAGACACGACAGGGACCGTGCGGCTCGGTCCGATCGCCATGGACATCGCGGCGCGGCGCGTCACGGTGGATGGCAACCCCGTCGAGCTCACGCCGCGTGAGTACGAGCTGCTCAAGGTGATGATGGCGCAGCCCGGTCGCCTCCTCACGAAGGGGCGCCTGCTCCGGGCCGTGTGGGGCACGGCCTATGCCGACGAGGCGCACTACCTCCACGTCTACGTGTCCAGGCTCCGGCGGAAGCTCGCCGCGGCGGACGCGACTGGTGCTGTCGATGGTCTCATCACGGCGGAACCAGGGATCGGCTACCGCATCGGCGACCCGAGCGTGCGGCATTGAGCACTGCTTGAGCGTGTAGGCACTCTGCGGGTCCCGTTCCTTCTTGGGCCACCGGCCTAGCGTGGAGGCATGGACACCGCGGGACTGATCGTCCTGCCACGCGCAGAAGACCCCATCGACGCCGACCTGCGGGAGGTCGACGTCGCGATCGCCTTGGTCGCCCAGGGCGCGGCGGTCCGAGTCCGGCTCGTCGGCCTTGCTTCGGCCGATCGGATCGCACCGTTCGCGCTCGCCCATGCCCAGTCTGCCGGCGTCGACTTCCGCGTCGACGGTTCCGGCCCGACGACGCGCCTGATCTTCGGCCCGTCCTGATCGAGGTCATCCATGCTGCCCGGAAAGGTCGGCCGACGGCCGGCTGATCGCCGTGTGCGGGTGCGCCCGCCTGTCTCTCCGTACTTCCGCACCGTCGGCGACGGCGTCTACGTCGCGCGACCCGCCGCGATCGAACCGACGGGGTCGATCGGACGGACGCTCGCACGCGCCAGGCGCGTGGCGTTCGGGAGGCCGCTCTCGAACGCCGAGGAATCGAGCGAGCGGCTCTCGAAGGTCAAGGCACTCGCCGTGTTCTCGAGCGACAACCTGTCGTCGGTCGCGTACGCGACGGAGGCCATCCTCTTCACGCTGCTGGCGGTCGGGACGGGAGCCTTCTGGCTGACCGTTCCGATCTCGGCGTTGATCGTGGCGGTCCTGGGCATCATCGTCGTCTCGTATCGCCAGACGATCCGTGCCTACCCCAACGGTGGCGGAAGCTACGTCGTCGCCCGAGAGAACCTCGGGACAGGAGCCGGGCTGATCGCGGCAGCGGCGCTCCTCACGGACTACGTGCTGACGGTCTCGGTCAGCGTCGCGGCAGGCGTTGCCGCGATCACGTCGGCCTTCCCTGGGGCGCTCGACGGCGTCCGGGTCGAGATCGCCGCGGTGAGCATCGTCCTGGTCATGCTCATCAACCTTCGCGGCGTTCGCGAGAGCGGCACGATCTTCGCGATCCCGACCTACGTGTTCGTGGGGTCGATGCTCGTGCTCATCACGGTCGGTGTGCTGCGGACGGTGGTGGGGGCAGCGCCGACGGTCACCGACGTCGTTCCGGCGACCGTGCCCACCCAGACCCTTGGCGTCCTGCTATTGATGCGCGCGTTCGCCGACGGGTGCACGGCGATCACCGGCGTCGAAGCCGTCTCGAATGGCGTCCCGGCCTTCAAGCGCTCGGAGTCCTGGAACGCCCGAGTGACGCTGACGGTCATGGCCGTGCTGGTGGGCGTCATGTTCCTGGGCACGAGCTGGCTTGCAGAGGTCGCGGGCGCCGTGCCCGCTGAGCGGGAGACGGTGCTCTCACAGCTGGGGCGGGCGGTCTTCGGCGGTGTCGGGCCGGCGTACCTCGTGCTCCAGCTTTCGACGATGGGGATCCTCATCCTCGCTGCGAACACGGCCTTCGCCGACTTCCCTCGCCTGTCATCGCTCCTCGCGCGAGACGGGTTCATGCCGCATCGGTTCGCGTTCCGGGGCGAGCGCCTTGCCTTCAGTACCGGCATCGTCGCCCTCGCCATGCTCTCCATCGCCGTGCTCGCCGCGTTCGGCGGCCGCGTCGAGGCGCTGATCCCCCTGTATGCGGTCGGGGTGTTCACGTCGATCACGCTGTCGCAGGCAGGGATGGTCCGGCACTGGTGGCGGAGCCGCGAGCCGGGCTGGCGGCGGAGCATGACGATCAACGGCGTGGGAGCGGTGGCGACCGCGATCGTGACGATGATCTTCGCGATCGCGAAATTCGCGCTCGGTGCCTGGCTGATCATCATCGTGATCCCGAT
Organism: Patescibacteria group bacterium; assembly: GCA_035606295.1. Taxonomy (GTDB): domain Bacteria; phylum Chloroflexota; class Limnocylindria; order Limnocylindrales; family CSP1-4; genus SPCO01. Next base: position 4,515 of record DATNFQ010000269.1, on the reverse strand, counting down.
CCTGGTCGCGGCGATGATCGCGGTCCATCGACGATATGCGCGGCGCGGGATCGAGAAGGCCGTTCGCGCCGAACTCGTGGTCGGGCCACCCCAACGGTCACAGCGAGTCATCGTTCCGGTGGCTGACGTATCACGGGATGTGGTCCACGCGTTGACCTTCGCTCGAACGATGTCGGACGACGTCACGGCGGTCCATGTGACCGAGGACGCCGAACGAGGCAAGGAGCTGCGTGCGCGGTTCCAGCGGCAGGTCCCGGGGATCCCGCTGGTCCTCGTCGAATCGCCGTATCGCGAGCTCGTCCGACCGCTGGTCCGCTACCTGCGGGATGCCGCCGACTCGGCCGGCGACTCAGTCGTGATCGTCCTGCTCCCCGAGTACCTGCCGCGCAACCGGATCGAGCAGTTCCTCTACAACGACAACGCCCGGAGGATCCGGGAGGCGATCCTCGGCTTGCCGAATGTCCTCGTCGCGGAGGTGCCCTATCGGCGTGCCGCGTGACGAATGCCACGGGGCCGCCCAGAACGAATATTGAGCGACTGTTGAGCGCGTCGGGGACGGGCATGGACGAACCGCCGGCCACGGAACGTGGCACCGTATGGACGTGCCATCAACCACCGCCGGTCGGTCGCGACCGGCCGAAGCGAGTGCGCGACCGCCGGTCGCGGGCAGGGCGACGCCGACGTGATCGGCGGCCGTCGACCACTCACAGGACGTAAAGCGGGCGACCGACGCATCCGCGTCGAGCGGCCCCACGCTCCGTACTTCCGATACGCAGGCCCCGGTCAGCTCGTCGCGCGTGAGGCGGCGTCCCAACCACGCACCCCCGCTGGGCGCGCCTTCGCGCGCGCCCGCGCTGTCGTGTTCGGGCGCCCGCTCGCGAGCGAGGCCGATATCGACGAGCGCCTATCGAAGGTCAAGGCACTCGCGATCTTCAGCTCGGACGCCATCTCGTCGTCGGCCTACGCGACCGAGGAGATCCTCCGGGTCCTGATCCTCGCGGGCGCGGCCGCGATGCTCCTGTCGATCGAGGTCTCGATCGCGATCGCGATCCTGCTGGCGGTCGTCGCCGTGTCATACCGGCAGGTGTGTCGCGCCTACCCCAACGGAGGCGGCGCCTACATCGTGGCGCGGACGAATCTCGCGCCGATCTTCGGGTTGATCGCGGCAGCGTCACTGCTCATCGACTACGTGATGACGGTGGCGGTGTCGACGGCGTCAGCGATCGCCCAGATCCAATCGGTCGTCCCCGCGGCGTACGACGTGCGGATCGAGATCGCGTTCATCTCGATCACGCTCATCACGATCGCGAACCTGCGTGGCCTTCGGGAGTCAGGGAACATCTTTGCCGTCCCGACCTATCTGTTCGTCGGGCTCGCGCTGCTCATCGTGGTCACCGGGGTTTCGCAGATCATCACGGGCACCGCGCAGCCCGTCCCACCCCGGCCAGACTCCCTGCCGCTGGGAACCGAGCCACTCGGGATCCTGTTGCTCCTGCGAGCGTTCGCCGGCGGGTCGGTCGCGCTGACCGGCGTCGAAGCGATCGCGAATGGCGTACCAGCATTCAAACCCCCGGAGTCGAAGAACGCCGCCAACACGATGACGGCGATGGCGGTCCTGCTCGGCATCCTCTTCATCGGGCTGACCGTGGTGTCAGTCGCGTATGGGTTGCGACCGACCCAAGCTGGGGGCCCATCGATCGTCGCGATGGCCGCCGAGGCGACGCTCGGTGCCGGTTCGCCGTTCGTGCCGCTGTTCGCCGCTGCTACGGCGCTGATCCTGTTCCTCGCGGCGAACACGAGTTTCAATGCCTTCCCGCGCCTCGCCGCGATCCTCGCGGAGGATGGCTACATGCCGCGGCAGTTCGCGTTCCGTGGCGATCGGCTCGCGTACTCGTGGGGCATCGTCCTGCTGGCGGCGATCGCGTTCGGCCTGCTCTGGGCGTTCGGCGGCGACACCCACGCGCTGATCCCGCTGTATTCGGTCGGCGTGTTCCTGTGCTTCACGTTGAGCCAGGCGGGCATGGTCAAACACTGGCGTGAGGTCCGCGAATCGGGCTGGCAGTGGCGGCTCGCCGTGAATGCCTTCGGCGGCGTGCTGACGGCGGTCGTCCTGGGGATCGTCGTCTTCGAGAAGTTCCGCGACGGGGCGTACCTCGTCGTGATCCTCGTGCCGCTGCTCGTGGCCATGATGCTGTTCATCAACCGCCAGTACGCCCGGTCGAAGAAGGAGCTCGCCGTTCGCCCGGACCTCATCGTCGGACCGCCGATCCGTGAGGAGCGCGTGGTCGTCCCGATCCCCGGTCTCGACCGTGCGACCGTCCAGGCGATCAAGGTCGGTCGCTCGATCGACGAGGACGTCCGCGCTGTCTTCATCTCCGATGACCCAGAGCGCGCGGCGGCGGTCCGCCGTGACTTCGAACGGCAGGTCCCGGGCGTGCCGCTGGTGGTCGTCGAGTCTCCGTATCGGGCACTGGCGGGGCCTCTCCTGGCATACCTCGACGTGCTCGATATGGCCTGGCCACCGGACAAGCCGGAGCCCATCACGTTCGTCGTCATACCCGAATACGTCGCGAAGAGCTGGTGGGAACGGCTGCTCTACAACCAGTCGGCGAAGCGGCTCCGTTCCTTGCTGCTCGGTCGACCGCACACCGTGATCGTGAACGTGCCGTACCGCCGCGAGGACGAGACGGCGGCAGAAACCGGACCCGAGCACACGGCCTAACGGCGCGCGATCTTCCGCGCCTTCGCCGTGACCCGCAGGAACTCCCGGAAGTGCCGCCACGGCTCGATATGGCTGGGCTCGCCGGCATAGATCGTCCGGATCGGCACCCATTCGATCGGGAGACCCAGCGCGATCGCCCGCGCGATCATCTCGACCTCGAACTCGAAGCCCGATTCGTCGCTTTCCAGCATCGCGCGCAACAACACCCGGCCGATGAGGCGATAGCCGGACTGGTTGTCCGGCACGTTCCGGCCGAGCGCCGCGGACAGGGTCAGCCCACCGAGTGTGTTGGAGAGACGGCGGACCGGTGGCATCTCGCCGAACGCGCGCTTGCCGATGACGAGCTCGGGTCGGCGTTCGCGGAACACGTCGAGGAACGCGGGGATCTCATCCGGATCGTGCTGGCCGTCGGCGTCGAGCGTGACGGCCGCCGCATAGCCGCCGTCGAGCGCGTACCGGAACCCGGCGCGCAGGGCGGCCCCCTTGCCGGCATTCGGAAGCTGGTGGACCACCGTCGCGCCGGCAGTCTCCGCCCGAGCGGCTGTGTCGTCGGACGATCCGTCGTCGATGACCACGACCGGCAGATGGGCACGTGCCGTCTTGACGACCGCGCCGATCCGCGGACCTTCCTGGTACGCGGGGATCAACGCGACGACGGCGTCGAAAGGGTCGGCCACCGGTGCAGTATCGCAACGCGCGGCGCATCGATTCTCATGACCGGCTCAGGAAACGCCGGGAGAGTGGCGACCACACACGTCCCCCGCCCGGGGTGCGCGCATCCAGGAGACATCGATGACAGCGAATCCGACGGATCCGGCCGAGGGGACCGCGTTCAGCGGATCGACCGGGACGCCGAGCCGACGACGCGTCGGACTCGTCCTCGCCGGTGCCACCATCCTGATCATCGGCGCGGCCGCGACCTCCTTCGCGGCATCTCCCGCACCGAACTCGTCGAACACGCCGTCCTCGGGCGGTTCACAGACCGTGCCGGGTGCGGCCGGCAACGGCCCGGCCGCAGCACCAGACTTCGGGCGCTTCGGGCGGCCTGGTATCGGCTTCCGTCAGATCACGATCGCGTCGATCAACGGCAGTGACGTCACGCTGAAGACCGACGACGGCTGGACGCGCACGATCACGATCACGGACTCGGTGAAGCTCACCAAGGGCGGCCAGCCGATCACGATGGCCGACCTCAAGGTCGGCGACCAGGTCCGCTTCCGCCAGACCCGCAATGACGATGGCACCTACACCGTCACCGCTCTCGCCGTCGTCGTCCCGACGATCCAGGGCAAGGCGAGCGACATCACCTCGAGCGGGTTCAAGGTCACGACGCGCGACGGGTCCGTGTGGACGGTCACCGTCAACGGTTCGACCGTCTACCAGTTCGGACAGGCGACGGGCAGCCTCTCCGACGTCAAGGACGGCCAACGGGTGTTCGTCGCCGGCACGGTCCCAGCGGATAACCAGATGGCCGCATCGAGCGTCCGCGTCGCCGGTGATCGCGTGGTCGGCAAGGTGACGGCCAAGACCGCGGACTCGATCACCATCCAGACACGCGATGGCAAGTCGGTGACCGTCCACGTCTCGAACGACACGACCTATCGCGTCGCCGGGGTCGATAACGCGACCCTCGATGACGTCGCGGTCGGCATGGCGATCGGGGTCGGCGGGCGATCGCGCTCCGACGGCTCGATCGACGCGGCTGCGGTGGTCGCCGGCAAGATGGGTGCCTTCGGCCGGGGCTTCGACGGTTCCGGCGGCAGGGGCTTCGGCCGCGGCGGAGACTCCCCGGC
>DATNFQ010000268.1:0-2525 GCA_035606295.1 Patescibacteria group bacterium | reverse complement strand
TCTCCTGGACGACCTCGGTCGCGAGCCACTCGTCCCGGCTGGTCTGCATCGCCGAGGCGAAGACCGCGTCCGAATGTCGGTCGTACAAGCGCTCGAGTGCCGGTTCCGAGCCCTCAAGCAGCGCGGCAACGAGTGCCGCGTCGGTCGCCACCTCGGCCGTCACGTCGCCATCGTGGGTGGGTCGTTCGACCACCGTGAAGTCCATCAGGACCTCCCCTCTGGATACTTCTCGCTCATGTAAGTATCTCGCGAGTAAGATAATAGCGAAGGAGAGGATATTCTGCTAGTGTCTTCCTGATGACAGATGACCAGATCGATGAGGTCCTCGGCAGCTGGCGATCGACCCGCCCGTCGATCGACACCGGGCCGCTCGAAGTGACAGGCCGACTCAGCCGGATCGGGCCGCTGCTTGGGCGTCGCCAGGAGGCGGTGTTCAGCCGCTTTGGCGTGAACCGGGGCGAGGTGGGCGCGTTGAGCGCACTCCGTGTCTCGGGACCGCCCCATCGCCTCTCGCCGACTCGCCTCGGCCGTGGACTGATGCTCTCCTCAGCCGGCGTCACCAGCCGGATCGATCGACTCGAGCGGCGAGGTCTCGTCCGTCGCCTCCCAGACCCTGATGACCGACGAGGCGTGATCGTCGAGCTCACCGATGAGGGCGCGAGGCTCGTCGACGAGGCCGTCGCCGCCGTTGCCGAGAGCGATCGGCAGCTGCTGGGGCGCCTCGATGCCGACGAGATCGCGCAACTTCAGGCCCTTCTGAAGAAGCTCTTGGCGAGCTTGGAACCCGCGGATTAGCCTCGCCACTCTCTATCTTTGAACAATCCCGGGCCGCGTCGCGCCAGTACGGCGACCGCCCGCGCCCAAGCGGACGGCACAGAGGCGAGGGATCGGTGACGAGATCCGAATTGGTCCGGCTGGCTCGGCAGGGTGATCGTGACGCGTACGACATCCTGCTGACCGAGGTCGTCGACCACCTGTACCGGATCGCGCGACTGATCCTGCGGGATTTCGACCGCGCCGAGGACGCCGTGCAGGAGGCGCTCGTTCGGTGCTGGCGCGATCTTCCCAGCCTCCGCGATCCGGAGAAGTTCGACGCATGGCTGAACCGGATCCTCATGCGCTCCATCACCGACGAGGCTCGCAAACGGCGAGGCTTCGTCGCCAACGTCGTCCAACTCACCCACGAGCCCGCCGTCGCTGACAGCAGCGGCGAGCTCGCCGATCGAGACCAGATCGCGCGCGTGTTCGAACGCCTGTCGGTCGAGCACCGGACGATCGTCGTCCTCTACCACTACCTCGGCATGACCACGGACGAGGCCGCGAAGACCATCGGGATCCCGCATGGGACGGCCAAGTCTCGACTCCACTACGCGACCGAGGCGCTGCGCTCTGCCCTCGAGGCAGACGCGCGCGGCGTCTCACAGGGAAGGGCTCTCGCATGAGCACGAACATCGACCCGCGGCGATCGATCGCCGCCTGGCTCGAGTCGGAGGCGCCCGATCGGGCACCGGGGAGACTGATCGATGCCTCACGAGAGCGCATCCGGTCGACACGACAGCGCCGTCCCTGGTGGCCGGCGTGGAGGGCTTCCGACATGAATTCGTACGTCAAATGGGTGATCGCGGCGGCCGCCGTCCTGGTCGTTGCGGTCGTCGGCTACAACCTCCTCCCGAGTCGGGGCGGTACCGCTTCACAGGCGGCCGCCTCGCCGGCCGTTGTTGCGGCCATATCGCCGGCGCCATCGCCGATCGAGGTGCCAGCAGCCGGTGGCGGGTGCGCTCCGGCGCCGCTCAAGTTCGATCCCGCCGGGAAGATCGACCTGACGGGGGCATGGGCGGCAGACGACGGCGGGATCTACTACGTCCGCCAGCTCGGCAATGTGATCTGGTGGAATGGGATGTCGCAACGTGACGAACCGCCTGGGTCGCTCGGCCGGAATTGGAACAATGTCGGTCGCGGCGAGATCAAGGACGATCTCACGATCGTCGCTGAATGGGCTGACGTCCCGCGCGGCATGGTCGACGGCCAGGGGACGGTGACCTTCAAGATCGGCGCGGATGGTGCGGGCAACATCCAGGTCACCAAGGTGAGCGATACGGGGTCCGGCCGCGGCGATACAAAGTGGTCGCGTTGTCAGCCGGGCTTTGCATGAGTCGATGATGTTCGGCCGCTTCGGCTGATCTATTTCGATCGTGCGTTCGACGCCGGGGTCGCGCAGGCCCCGGCGTCGACGTGTCCGGCTACGCCTTCGGCCGCGGGGTCATCCGCCCGGCGCGGGCGCGCAGGTCGGCCTCGAGCTTGTCCACCTCCTCGTCGGACATCTCATCTATGTTGATCAGCAAGTCGCGCGCGCCCTTGATGTGGTGCAGCAGCTCGTCGTGGACGACCTTCGATTCTTTCGCCTGGCGGTTCGCCTCGAGCAGGATCAGGACGCCGAGCAGGAACGTGAGGATCGTCGTCGACGTGTTGATGACCAACTGCCACGTGTCGCTGAAGCCGAAGATCGGACCCGTGATCGCCCACAC
>DATNFQ010000267.1:0-8518 GCA_035606295.1 Patescibacteria group bacterium | reverse complement strand
AGCCGGGTCTTGCCGGTCCCACCGGGGCCCGTGAACGTCAAGAGGTGCGTTCCCTGGAGCAGGGCCTCCGCTTCGGCCAGCTCGTCCTGGCGGCCGACGAACGTGGTCAGCTGGCCCGGCAGGTGGGTCGGCCGCGACTCGGCCGTCCGAGGTGGCGGGAATGCCGTCGGCAGGCCTTCCGCGTCGACCTGCGCGAGGCGCTCGGACTCCGTCAGGTCCCGAAGCTGGTACGTCCCCAGCTCGCGCAGTCGGACATCGCTCGCCAGGGAGCCCGCGGCGAGTGCCCGAGTGGCATCCGAGACGAGGATCTGTCCGCCGTGGGCCGCCGATGCGATTCGTGCCGCTCGATTGATGTCGAGACCCACGAGCGAGCCGCCGACCCGCAGGAGCTCGCCTGTGTGGAGACCCATGCGCACGCGGACCTCGGCGCCGCTATCCCACGGCTCCGCTGCGATCGAACGCTGGGCCGCTACGGCCGCTGCGACAGCGGCCCGCGCGTTGTCGAAGGTGACGAAGAATGAGTCACCCTCCGTGCCTTCCTCCGTGCCCCCCGCGGCGGCGAACGCGGCGCGCAGGAGATCGCGGTGGCGCTCGCGGATCGCACCGTACCGGGCCGTCCCGACGGCCTGTTCCAGGCGGGTCGAGCCCACGATGTCCGTGAAGAGGAAGGTTGCGGTCCCTCCCGAGGTGGCGGGTGCCTCGGTCGTCGGGGGATCCACGGTCCTCCCGTCGCTCAGTGTCGGTCGGCTTCGGTGAGGCCGCGCAGCCGTCCGGCGAGCCCACGCAGGATCGCCAGGGCGACCGCCGGCTGTTCCTTCACCACCGCCTCGAAGTCCCACGTCGCGAGGGCGAGACAGACCGTCGGCTCATCCGCGACGACCTGGGCGACCCGCGGGCGCCCGTCGAGCACGGACAACTCGCCGAAGAAGTCGCCTGGGCCGAGGCGCGTGATCGTGGTCCCGTCCCGGACGACCCGGACCGCGCCGCGCGCGACCATGAAGAAGCCGGTACCCACTTCGCCCTGACGGGCGATGACATGGCCCCTCGGGAACTCGACCTCGACGACGCGCTGCGCGATGGCGTCGAGGCCGGCAGCATCGACGCCTGCGAGCAGGGGAGCGCCGGCCAAGAGCCCTGCGCGGTCGTCCGGGGTGATGGTCGTGCCGGTCTCCATCCGTGCGTGATGCTGCGCTGCGCGGCGGTCGAGCGTCAAGGTCGCCCTGGCGACATGTACGACCGAACGCTTCTGACGCTCACGTGGCACGATGCGCGTCATGATCGACCGCGACGAACTGATCGACGCGATCTCCGGCTTCGGCCTGTTCTCGGACCTCTCGGCACCGCAGCTCGAGGCGATCATCCACATCTTCGACGAGCGGATGTTCGCCGAAGGCGAGACGATCGTGCACCAGGGCCTGTCGGGGTCGGGGTTCTTCGTCATCGTCGACGGAGAGGCCCGGGTCGAAGCCGACGGCCGCGAACTCGCACGGCTGCAACGCGGTGACTTCTTCGGCGAGGTCGCGATCCTGATCGGGGTCCCCGCGATCGCCGACGTCATCGCCACCCGCCAGATGCGCTGCCTGGTGCTGCCCGGACCGCAGCTCGAGTCGTTCCTCATCAGCCATCCGAAGGTGATGTACCGCATGCTCCAGGCACAGACGCGGCGGCTCCGGGCGGCCAACCGCACGGGGACGTGACCGAGTCGACCAGGCCGTTCCCGCCGGGCTCGTACCCGGTCGTGGTCATCGGGTCCGGCCCAGGCGGGATCCAGGTCTCGTACGCCCTCCGGCGGAACGGGATCGAGCACGCGGTCATCTCGGAGGACCCATCGCCCGGCGGGATGTTCCGCCGCTGGCCGCATTTCCAGCGCCTGCTGTCCTGGACGAAGCCGCACGCCCCGGAACCGGTCGGATCAAGGGCGTACGAGCGATACGACTGGAACAGCCTCCTCGCCGATGAACCGGAGGCGCGCGCGCTCCAGCCCGGGTTGATGGATGGCACCTCCTACTTCCCGTCGCGACCCGAGATGGAGCAGAACCTCGGGCTGTTCGCGGAGCGGGCGGGCATCGCGATCCGCTACGGCTGCCGGTGGACCGCGACGCGCCGGATCGACGACGCGGAGGGCGGCGGGTTCGTCGTCGAGACGACCGACGGGGAGTACCGCGCCCCGGTCCTCGTCGTCGCGGTCGGCGTCGCCGAACCGTATTCGCCGCCCGGCATCGGGATGGAGTTGACCCACCACTACGCCGAGGTTCGCCCCGCCGAGAGCTATGCCGGCCATCGGGTGCTGATGCTCGGGAAGCAGAATTCCGGGTTCGAGCTCGCGAATGGCCTCCTGCCGTGGGCCTGCTCGATCGCGCTCGTATCGCCGTCACCCGCGAAGTTCTCCGTCCAGACCAACTCGCTGGCCGGCGTGCGGGCACGCTACGTCCAGCCGTACGAAGACTTCGTCCTTGGTGGTGGGGTCGCCGTCCTCAACGCGGCGCTCGATCGGATCGAGCGGACCGAAGGCGGCGACGGCAGCCTGACGGTGCACCTGCGCCGGACGGACAACGGCAACGAGCTCGCCATCGAGGTCGATGACGTGATCTCCGCGACCGGGTTCGTCTCACCGCTGCTCGACCTGCCGGACATCGGCTGTTCGATCAGCGGGCGTTCGCGTCTGCCGGTGATCTCGTCGTGGTGGGAGAGCACGACCCTGCCCGGTGTGTTCTTCGCCGGGACGATCGGCCAGGCGGCCAAGGGCCTGGTGAAGCACGGCGTGCCGGCCAATTCCGGCGCGGTCCACGGGGCGCGCTATAACTCGCAGGTCCTTGCTCGCTATATGGCCGAGACGCGGTTCGGGAAGTCGATGGAGCGACCGTCCGTGGCGCTCGCCGACATCGTCGGGGTGATCGCCAGCGAGCTCGCCGACGCTCCGGAGCTGTGGCATCAGCGGGCGTATCTGGCCAGGGTCTTCACGGTCGACCCGGGTTCAGGGCTCGTCGATGATGGCGTCCAGCCGCTGACCCACTTTCTCGACGACGGCGGGCCGAATGCCGTCGGCGTCACGCTCGAGGCCGATGGCACCGGGGCCATCTTCCCGGTCTTATACACGCGCATCGCCGGTGACATCCGCGAGCGCGCGATGGTCGCCGACCCGCTCCTGCGCTACGACGGCCCCGACGCGCGGGGCGAGATCCTCGCCATCGTCCGCGAGGCGATCCCGGACGTGCCGGCCGACTGATCCCTAGGCCAGGCGGGCGAGGCGCTCCGCGGCCGCCTGCAGGGTCTCGATCTTCTTCGGGAACGCGAACCGCAGCTTCGTGCGCCCGAGCTCAGGACGCGAGAAGAACGAAGAGCCCGGGACGGCGGCGACACCTGGCTCGTGGATCAGCCGATGCGCGAAGGTCATGTCGTCTTCGCCGGGTTCGGAGAGGTCGCGGATGTCAGTCATGACGTAGTAGGCGCCGTGCGGCTCGTGGACCTCGAAGCCGGCGGCTCGAAGCGCCGGCACGAGCACGTCCCGGCGTTCGCGGTACCCGGCGAGGAGACCGCCGTAGTAGCTGTCCGGGAAACGGAGAGCGGTCACCGCCGCCTGCTGCAGGGGAGCGGCCGCACCGACCGTGAGGAAGTCATGGACCCGGCGGATGCCGAGCGACAGCTCCGGCGAGGCGATCGTCCATCCGATGCGCCAACCCGTGACCGAGTAGGTCTTCGACATGGAATGGATGCTCACGGTCCGTTCCGCCATCCCGGGGAGCGTCGCGAGCGGGATGTGCTCGCCTTCGTACACGAGGTGCTCGTAGATGTCGTCGGTGAAGGCGATGACGTCGTGCTCGATGCAGAGCGAGGCGATCAGCTCGAGCTCCTCGCGGCTGAAGACCTTGCCCGTCGGGTTGTGCGGGGAGTTGACGACGAGCCCGCGCGTCTTGGGTCCGAACGCACGCCGAAGCTCATCGGGATCGATCGACCAGTCGGGCTCGTGAAGCGTCACGTACCGGGGGACGGCGCCGGACAGGATCGCGTCCGGCCCGTAGTTCTCGTAGAAGGGCTCGAAGATCACGACCTCGTCGCCCGGGTCAAGCAACCCGAGCATCGCTGCGATCATGGCTTCGGTAGCGCCACAGGTGACGGTCACCTGGGTCTCGGGATCGATCTCGCCGAAACGCGGGAAATGGCGCGGGGTCATCTCGGCGATCGCGTCCCGCAGCGGCTTGGAGCCCCATGTGATCGCGTACTGGTTGATGTCGGCGTCGACGGCTTCGGCGACGGCCCGCTTGAGCTCGGGCGGGCAGGCGAAGTCGGGGAAGCCCTGCGCGAGGCTGACCGCACCGTGCGCGACGGCCACCCGGTTCATCTCACGGATGACCGACTCGGTGAAGGACTCGGCCTTCCGGCTGATGCGCATCGTCGCGCGGTCGACACCCGTCGTCACGAGCGCGAGTCTACCGCCCGATAACGGGGATCAAACGAGGTGCCGCGGGATCGTCTCGCGCCAGTCCCGTTCGAAGAAGCGCTCGCCGTCGACGTCGACCTCGAGGCGGACGGACAGGTCGAAATCCGTGACGGTGCTGCGCTGCTGAGAGACGGCGCGGATCTCGATCCGCGTGAGTTCGCCGTCCAGTGCCGGGTCGCGCTCCTGCCATCGGTAGATGACGTCGGCGTCGAGCTCGGCTCGTCCCGGGTCCGCGTCCCATGCGGTCATCCGGATCGACTCAGCCGAGTACAACCGCCGACCGTCCGGCACGACATCCTCGCCACCGTCGTGGAACCGGACCGTGACCGAACCGTCCAGGACGTCCTCCTCGACCTGCCACACGGGCGGGTCGGATGTCGCGGGACCGGCTCCATCCGCCGCTTCGGGCGAAGGCCAGGCGAGCGTCGGCGGCTCGGTCTTGAAGGCCGGCACGGGTCGATCGCCATCGCCACCGGCCGCCGGCACGACCGGGAGCTCGAGCCGTGACGGGGTGCCCTTCCCACGATGGACGCGGAATGTCGCGGGGTACGGCGACGGCCAGAGCGTCGGCCACAGCGATGAGGACAGTGCTATGCGTAGCCGATGACCCGGCAGCCAGCGGTAGCCGGCCGTCCGGAGCGGCACGCGGATCTCCTCCACGGCACCGGGCCGAAGCGGTTCAGGGTCCGCGTGGGAACGACGATGGGTCAGGTTCAGGACTCCGGCACTCACAAGCGCAGACGTCCCGTCCGGGGCGACGTCGGACAGTCGCACCGACAGGGTCGCCACGGGGGCATCGACCTCCAGATGGACGACCACCTCGGGGACACCGAGGACCGCAAGTGCCTGGTCGAGCGTGTCGCTCGTGTAGGTGACCCCGTCAGCCTCATCGGGGCGCAGGTCGCGCGCGAGGCCGTTCGGAGCGTCGCCAGCGCCCCACGACAGCGGTCCGCTCGTCCCGGTCGTGGGGCGGTGGGAGAAGGTGTCCACACCGACATCCGGCGCATCTGTCGTCAAGACCGACCCGCCCCCGAAGCCCCACGCTCGTGGCGTCGTCGCGGGATGGGGGTAGGCGGATGCTGCCCGCCAGCGACCCGGGAGCACGGGTGGGAACGGCACGGGCTGCAGGTACTCGTGCTCGTACCAGACGACCGGGGGCTCGCCGTCCCAGCCGTTGTCGGCGCCGTCGAGGTGGCGGTCGAAGAAGCGCGCGATCTCGTGGAGCTCGTCCAGGTTCGGGCCGGGATACGCGTCGTGCGGCCAGGAATGGACCCAGTTGCCGATGAGGGTGTGCGACGGCGCGGGGCAACGGGCCTGCATCCGGAATGCCGGGTCGACATAGGAATCGTGCCAGCCGCCGATGTTGAAGATCGGGACCTCGATCGCGTCGTAGTCGGGGGCGAGCGAGCCTTGTCGCCAGTACGATCCATCGGTCTGGTGTCGGAGCCAGGCGAGCAGCCACGGCGGCGTCGCCTCGAGTCGCTCGCGCCACTCATCGCGCCAGGCAGGCCCGCGGCATGTGGCGTCGGGTGGCATCGCATTCATCGCGACCTGGCTGACGGCGTACTGCGACAGCTCGCTGACCGTGACACAGCCACCGCGGTAGTGGACGTCGTCGAGATAGCGATCGTCGGTCGCCATCACAGGCGCGATCGCGCGGAGGTGTGGCGGACGCAGCATCGCGACCTGGATCGATGTGAACCCGCCGTACGAGATGCCCCACATCCCGACGTCACCGGTGCACCAGGGCTGCGACGCCAGCCACTCGACCGCGTCGTACCCGTCCCGCGTCTCGTCGGCGGTGTATTCGTCGACTGCTACGCCGCCGGACGATCCCGTGCCGCGTACGTCGAGACGGCACAGGGCGAAACCTCGGGCCGCGAACCATTCGCCCCGGGTCGTGTCGGCGTTGCGGCGCCAGTTGTCCTTTCCGTACGGGATCATCTCGAGGATCGCTGGGAAGGTCGCTCTACTTCCGTCGAGAGCGATCGGTCGCCAGATGTTGGCCGATAGCTCGGTGCCGTCGCGCACAGCGATGCGCACATCCCAGTCGACCTGCAGGTCGAAGCTCGGTTGCGGCGCAGGCCGTGGTTCGGTCATCCCAGCGAGGATAGGGCTGCCTCGCGGCGCGCCGACGGGCACGCTCACGCCATGCGACGATGGCTCCGATGGAGGGTCGCTTCGTCCGCCACAGCCGGCGGGTCGCGTACGAGAACGCCTGGATCACCGTGTGGCACGACGAGGTCTCGCGCCCGGACGGCAGCCCCGGCATCTACGGCGTCGTCCATTTCGGCAACCTGGCGGCGGGCGTGGTCGCCCTCGACGACGACGACCGGATCATGCTCGTCGGACAGCACCGGTACACGCTCGACCGCGAGTCGTGGGAGATCCCGGAGGGTGGCGTCCCTCCGACAGAGACCGCGCTCGAAGGGATCCAGCGCGAGCTCCGCGAGGAGACCGGGCTCGAAGCGCGTGAGTGGCGGGAGCTCGGCCGGCTCGATCTCTCCAACTCGGTGACGGACGAGGAAGCCGTGCTGTTCGTCGCTCGTGGCCTGGTGCAGGGCGAGGCGACACCGGAGCCGACGGAGGCGCTCACCGTGCGCTGGGTGCCGTTCGGCGAGGCGGTCGCGATGACCCGCGACGGGCGGATCACCGACGCCATCAGTGTGGCGGCGATCCTGCGCGTGGCGCTCGACCGGGCGACAAGCGGATGACCGACGCGGGGCGTGACGAGTTCGACGTCATCGTCGTCGGGCTCGGCGCGCTCGGGTCCGCCGCCGCCTACTGGGCGTCGAGCCGATCGGGAGTCCGCGTCCTAGGCCTCGAGCGGTTCGAGCTCGGTCACGCGAACGGGGCATCGGCCGACCACAGCCGGATCATCCGGCTTTCCTATCACCGGCCCGACTACGTCCGGCTCGCGAAGCGGGCGTACGAGTCGTGGTCGATCGTCGAGGCCGAAGCTGACGAGCGGATCGTGACGATCACGGGCGGCCTGGACCTGTGGCCCGCGGATCCCGCCATCCCGATGACGGATTACACCGACAGCCTGAGCGCGGAAGACGTGCCGTTCGAGTTGCTCGGAGCCGCGGAGATCCAGCGACGCTGGCCGGCGTGGCACCTCACCGATGACGTGATCGGGATGTACCAGGCCCAAGGTGGCATCGCCGACCCGTACCGTGGCAACGTCGCGCATCGCCGGCTCGCGATCGACCAGGGGGCCACGCTCCGCGCCGAGTCGCCGGTGGAGGCGATCCGCGACGTCGGCGGTGCCTACGAGGTCGACGCCGGGGGCCGCACGTACAGCGCGGGACGGGTGATCCTGACGGCCGACGCCTGGACGAACGACCTGTTGGCGCACTTCGACCGGCGGCTTCCGCTGACCGTCACGAAGGAGCAGGTCACCTACTTCGCGGCACCGGACCCGACCCTCTTCGCGCCGGAGCGCTTCCCGGTCTGGATCTGGATGGACGACCCGTCGTTCTACGGATTCCCCGTCTACGGCGAAGCCGGCCCGAAGATCGCCCAGGACGCAGGCGGGACGTCGGTTACGCCGGAGACCCGTACCTTCGAACCCGATCCGGCCATCGCCCAGCGCGTCCGCACGTTCATCGCGGAGCGGCTGCCCGACGTCGGCACGACCGAGATCTACACCAAGACCTGCCTCTACACGCTCACCCCCGAGCGCGACTTCGTGCTTGACCGCCTGCCCGACGCACCGGGCGTGGTCGTCGGTCTCGGCGCAGCACACGGGTTCAAGTACGCCTCGGTCATCGGCCGGATCCTCGCCGAGCTGGCGCTGGACGGGGGGACGCCGTCGAGTGGCGAGATCGGTGCATTCCGCATCGATCGGCAGGCCCTGCTCGACCAGGACGCCGTCGCCCGCCCGCTCGTCTGACGAGGACGTCCCGAGCAGTAGGCGCATCAAGCGACACGTTTCCTTGCACGCGAACGCGGCGTGTGCGACGGTACCGCCGATCCGGCCGGCAACGGCCCTGATCGGTGAGGAAACGGCGGTCCGCTAGGAGAGGCGACGGATCGTCCTGGAGGAGGAGTCGATGGGCTCGACCATCCGCGCCCGAG
>DATNFQ010000266.1:0-2194 GCA_035606295.1 Patescibacteria group bacterium | reverse complement strand
GGGCGGGCAGACGTCCGGTCGATCGTCCGGCGGGCGGCCGACGCGGGTTCGACGATCTTCCTGAACAGCCATCTGCTGACCGAGGTCGAGCGGGTGTGCGACCGCGTCGCGGTCGTTGACCATGGAAGGGTGCTTGCAAGCGGCCGGATCGACGATCTACTGGGTGAGTCGTCGGTCCGTTTGCGCATCACCGACTTTGCCGCGGCCGATGTGGCGGAGCTCCGTCGGTTCGGACGGGTGTCGGTCGGTGAAGACGGGTGGTTCTCGATCACCGGCCTCGACCCTGAACGCGTGCCGGATGTCGTGGCGGCGATCGTGTCGACCGGGGGTCGGGTGCACGCGGTCGAGTCGGGTCGGGTGACCCTCGAGGACCTGTTCATGCGGCTGGTGGGCGGCGGCTCGGACGAGGCCGCCAGTGGTGGCGCACCGGAGCGTCCCGCGTGAGGGCGGCGTGGATCATCGCGCGGCTCACCGTCGCGGAGGCCGCCCGGCGACGGATCCTGTGGGTGCTGCTGGCATTGACGTTGTTCAGCGTCTTCGTGACGACCTGGGGCGTCGAGCGGTTGGTTTCGCTCGGGCGCGAAGGCCCTGATCCTGCCAACGAGCTCGAGATCCAGGTGGCCGTCTCGCAGGTCCTGATCCTCGTCGCATTCATGTTCAGCTTCGTGCTGGCGATGACGGCGGCGTTCCTCGGAGCGCCGTCGATCGCGTCGGATCTCGAGTCGGGCATCGCCCACGCCATGCTGGCGCGCCCCATCCGGCGGGCGGATCTTGTCGTCGGGCGCTGGATCGGCTTGGCCGCGATCGTCATCGCGTATGCATCGCTGTCGGGGTTGCTCGAGGTGGCGGCGGTGCGACTCGTCTCGGGCTACTCGCCGCCGCAGCCGTGGCTCGCGGTCGTGTTCCTGTCGGGTCAGGCCGTCGTGCTGCTGACGTTCGCGATGCTGCTGAGCACCCGACTACCGGCGATCGCAAGTGGCGCGGTGTGCGTGGTGCTGTTCGGGCTCGGCTGGATGGCCGGCGTGTTCGCGGGTATCGGCCGGTTCTTCGACGCGGGGCCATTGGTGACGGCCGCCGAGGCGTCGCGCTGGCTGCTGCCGTCCGACGGGTTGTGGCGCGGCACGATCTACGCGTTGGAGCCGTCGGTCGTGATCGCGGGCATCGTCGGCGTTGGCGGCCCGAGAGCCGAGGCGAATCCGTTCTTCGCACCGACCCCACCACCGACCGAGTTCCTCATCTGGTCCGTGGTGTGGATCGCCGCCATCCTGGCACTGGCGACGTGGTCGCTCTCGAGGCGCGATCTCTAGCCGGATAACGGGCTGGTGAGGCGCCCACGCCAGACTCGGACCTGTGAGTACCCGCGAGCGCCCGATAGACCGCGGCCGCCGGATGGCCAGGGTCGATCGCGTCCGCGCAGGATCTGAGATCCGTACCGCTCGGCGCGTCACTGGCAGGTCGCTTGAAGAGGTGGCCAAGGCTAGCGGGATGTCGGAGTCGCAGGTAGGCCGGATCGAGCGCGGCGTCTTGTCAAGCGTGAGTGTGGAGCAGCTCGCGTGCGTCGGTGCCGTAGTCGGGCTGGATGTCCGGATCCGAGCCTTCCCGGGGCCGGATCCACTCCTCGACGCAGGGCAGGTCGCTCTCCTTGGTCGCCTTCGACGCAGGATCGACCCTCGCCTGTCCTTCCGGACCGAGGTCGTGCTGCCCATCGTTGGCGACCAGAGAGCCTGGGATGGACTGATCAGCGGACTGAAGGGTGCTTCACCACGATTACCGCTCGACGCCGACACCCGGCTTGTCGACAGTCAGGCCCAGATCCGCCGACTGATGGTCAAGCTACGGGACAGCGGTTTCGAGTCTGTGCTCTGGGTCCTTGCCGACACGCGCGCGAACCGCGAAGCACTTGCAGCGGGCGCCGCGACGATCCGTCCCGACTTTCCCATCTCGGCGCGGAGGGCGTTGGCAGCCCTCGCCGCCGGCGAGCACCCAGGCGGTTCGTCCGTCGTTCTGATCTGACCAGACGCCTCCCGGTCATCAGGTGACCGAAACAACGGCTGGACGGCCTCCGCCGGCGGCTCGATCGCTGGTTCGGTCATCGGGTGACCGAAACAACGGCTGGACGGCCTCCGTCGGCGGCTCGATCGCTGGTTCGGTCATCAGGTGACCGAAACAACGGCTGGACGGCCTCCGCCGGCGG
>DATNFQ010000265.1:0-6638 GCA_035606295.1 Patescibacteria group bacterium | reverse complement strand
ATCGCCGATCCGATCGAGTACCCGAACCCGGCGCTCGTCACGTAGCCGGCGGGCCGTCCCTCGATACGCACCGGCTCCTTGCCCATCACGACGGCCTGCGGGTCGGCGATGAGGAGCGGGACGAGTCGTCGCTCGACGGTCTCGGCGCTCTTGCCCACGAGTGCGTCGCGCCCGACGAAGTCGCCCTTGTCCATCCTTACCGCGAAGCCGAGACCGGCCTCGTAGGGATCGTGCTCCGTGGTCATGTCGACGCCGGAGAACCGATATCCCTTCTCCAAGCGGAGCGAACCGAATGCGCCACGCCCGGCGGCGATCAGGCCGTGCTCCCGTCCGGCGATCCACAGCGTGTCCCATAGACGCAGACCCATCTCGGCCGACGTGTACAGCTCCCAACCGAGCTCGCCGACGTACGAGAGCCGCAACGCGGTCACCGGCATGCTGCCCACCCAGATGTCGCGAGCCTGGAAGTAGCGGAATGCCTCGTTCGACAGGTCGGCGTCCGTCACGGTCGACAGGACGTCGCGGGCGCGTGGACCCCACAGACCGATGCAGCACGTGGCGCTGGTGATGTCGCGGACCGACACGCTCCCGTCGTGCGGCGCCTGACGCTCGAGCAGGTCCAGATCAAGTGGTCCGTTCGCGCCGACCTGGAAGCGGTCCTGCCCGAGCCGCGCGATCGTCAGGTCGCTCCGGACGCCGCCGCGCTCATCGAGCAGCAGGCTGTACACGACCGTCCCGACCGGCCGGTCCACGCGGTTCGTCGTCAGCGCATCAAGGAATGCAGCCGCCCCGTCGCCCTCGACGGCGATCCGCTTGAGCGGCGTGACGTCGTACATCGCGACACCGTCGCGCGTCGCGAGCGCCTCGGCGCCGACGATCGGGTGCCAGTACCGTGCTGCCCACGCATTGCGGCTCGGGATGTCGTAGCGCCCGAGCAGCGACTCGTTCACCCCGTACCAGTGCGGTCGTTCCCAGCCCGAACCCTCGAGGAAGTACGCGCCGAGCTCCCCTTCGCGTTCGTAGAACGGCGATGTCCGCAGTGGTCTCGGCTCTTCCATCGGCTGGAGCGGATGGATGATGTCGTACACCTCGACGTAGTTCTGGATGCCGCGGTCGTGGATGAACGACGGCGACAGCTGGTGTGCCTCGAATCGGTTGAGATCGCATTCGTGGAGGTCGCTAGTCGAGCCCCCGTCGACCAGCCACTCCGCCATCGCGCGCCCGACGCCGAGTGCGTGCGTCACCCAGACCGCCTCCGCCAGCCAGAACCCGCCGACGTCCCGCGACTCGCCCATCAACGGGAACCCGTCGGGTGTGAACGAGAAGATCCCGTTGATGCCTCGCTCGATGCGGGCGCCCGGGGCGCGCAAGGCGGGGACCAGCTCCTCGGCCCATGACCACGTCTCGGCGAACGTGTCGGGCGTGAACTCCAGGACCGAGGGCATCACTGGCGCCACGGACGGGTGGAGCAGATCATTCGCGTCGACCGGTAGCGGCACGTGCCCGTAGCCGCCGACGGCCAACCGATCGGGATACTCGCGCAGGTACATATCGCGATCCTGGACCCGGATGTTCGGGTGGATCGCCTCGCGCTCGGGTGGGATCGCGAACGCCTGGACCTCGGGCAGCGGCGTCGTCCACGTCAGCTGGTGGGCGAGCGGCTGGAGCGCCGTCGTCATGCCCACCATCGCGCCGATACGCGGGCCCCAGATGCCCGCGGCGGCGACGATGATGTCGGCCGGGATCTCGCCATGATCGGTGATGACGGCGCGGACCTGACCGTCGTCGGTGCGGATCCCGGTCACCGTGTGCTCGCCGAGGAAACGGGCGCCGCCCTCGGTCGCTCGACGCGCCTGCGCTTCCGAGACCCGGACGGCATCGGTCAGACCGTCGGACGGGACGTGATACGCGCCGACGATCCGGGTTCGGTCGACGTACGGCCACAGCTGTGTCGTCTCGTCGGGATCGATGACTCGACCGGCGAGTCCCCACGACTCCGCGAAGTCGTGGCGGCGATGGATCTCCGCGAGTCGCTCGGGGGTGAGCGCCAGTTCGAGGCTGCCGACCGGGTTGAGACACCATCGTCCGTCGAGCTCGAGCGATGCCGCTTTCTGGATCGTGTACGTTGCGAATCCCTGCATCGTCTTCGAGGCATTCGTCTGGAAGATGATCCCCGGGGCGTGACTCGTGGAGCCGCCGGTCTTGAACAGGCCACCCTGTTCGATGACGGTCACATCCCTCCAGCCGCGCAGTACCAGCTCATCGGCCAGCGAGCAGCCGACGATGCCTGCTCCGATGATCGCGACGCGTGGAGTCCCGCCCATGGTGGCGGTCAGGATACGAGGGCGCGGACACGGTGGGCGAGCCCGACGGCGGACCTATACTCCGGACCGACGTTCGCCCTCCTGGCGACGTCCGCTCCAGAGGAGGGGTGATGGCCGCCGAACCCGGCGTCACCGGGGAAGGTCGCACGCTCGACGATCCCTTGGCGGAATCACTCCGCCTGGTCGAGGTCGCCGACGCGCGTGGCCTCACCCTGCGCCTGATGGGCGGGATGGCCGTTCGCGCGCACGCGCCGCGCTGGCCTGCCAGGACGCGGCGGACCGAGGTCGATCTCGACTTCGCGACGACATCGAAGGATCGTTCGGCGGTCTACAAGCTCCTCGAGGCCGAGGGGTACACGCCGGATCGGCAGCAGAACGCGCTGTTCGGCCAGAAGCAGGCGTATTTCGTCGATGTCCCGCGCCGCCGGCCGGTCGATGTCCTCGTCGATGCACTCGAGATGTGCCACCGCGTCGAATTCGGCAACCGCCTGACCAAGTCGAGCCCGACGCTCCCGTTGGCGGAGCTGCTCCTCTCGAAGCTCCAGGTCGTCAAGATCAACCGCAAGGACGTCCTGGACGCCCTGATCCTGCTCGCCGAGCACCCGCTCGCGCAGGATGATGGCGTCGACGCCGTGCATGGCCCCGGGGCGATCAACCTGCCCCGCATCGTCGATATCACCTCGAACGATTGGGGCTGGTGGCGCACCGTGACGGGCAACCTCGACAAGCTCGACCAATATCTCGCGACCGAGCTGCAGCCCGACGATCTCGACCTCGGCACCGGCCAGGCCATCAAATTCGATCCGGGCACCCAGATCGCGGCGATGCGAGCTGCGATCGAGGAGGCCCCGAAGTCGACCAAGTGGAAGCTCCGGGCCCGAGTCGGCGAGCGCATGGCCTGGTACGCCGAGCCCGAGGAGATGGAGCACCAAGGGATATGAGGATCTTCTTCGCGACGGACATCCACGGTTCCGAAGTCTGCTGGCGCAAGTTCCTCAACGCCGGCGCGTTCCACAAGGCCGATGTCCTGATCATGGGCGGCGACATGACCGGCAAGGCCATGGTTCCGATCGTCCGCACGAACGGCAGCTGGGAGGTCACGCTCCAGGACCAGCGCCAGGTGCTGACGACGGAGGACGAGGTCCGCGCGATCGAGAAGCGGATCTCCGACCGCGGCTATTACCCGATCCGGCTCACGCCCGAAGAGATCACCGCCTGGAATGCCGACTCGGCGCTGGTCGACGCGAGGTTCAAGGCCGAGATGCTCGGGAACGTCGAGCGCTGGATGGCGCTCGGGGACGAGCGGCTCGAGGGCAAGGGGATCCGCTGCATCGTCTCGCCCGCCAACGACGACATGTTCGAGATCGATCCGATCATCGCCGCGGCGAAGAATATCGAGCTCGGCGAGGCGAACACGATCCCGCTCGACGGGTTCAGTCTCGTCTCGACCGGCTGGGCGAACACGACGCCGTGGCACACCTACCGCGAGCTCGAGGAGCCCGAGCTGCGCGAGCGGATCGACGGGCTCGTCGCGGATGTCCCCGACCCCAAGCGGGCGATCTTCAACTTCCATGCACCGCCGTACGGCTCGAACCTCGACAATGCCCCGAAGCTCGACGCCGACATGAAGTACGTCTCGGGCGGCCAGGCCCTCATCCCGGTCGGCTCCAAGGCAGTCCGCGAATCGATCCTCGCCTACGGACCTCCGCTGTCATTGCATGGCCACATCCACGAGGGCAAGGGTGCGGTCAAGCTCGGCTCCACGTTGGCGGTCAATCCGGGCAGCTCGTACGAGGACGGCGTGCTGCAGGCCGCGATCGTCGACCTGGACGAGAAGAAGGGCACGGTGAAGCGCTATCTGCTGATCAACGGCTGACGGTTTCCGGTTCAGGGGATAGGAGGGAACATGGCAAGCACAACTGCCCCATCGCTCTTCCTGCGCAACGCGACGGGGCTCGTCAAGGGTTGGTCCGGCTTCGACGCGTTCGCGTACTCGTTCATGTCGGTCAACCTCGTCACATTGGGCATGTTCTACAGCTTGGCGATCTTCGCCTACGTGCCCGATGGATCGGCCATCGCATCGATCATCGTCACCGCGATCGGCATGACCTTCATGGTCATCGCCTACGCAGGCCTCATCGCCGTCATGCCCCGCGCCGGCGGCGATTACGTCTGGCAGACACGTGTCCTCGACGGCATCCCGGGCGCGGTCACGGGCGGCGCCTTCGGGGCCATCGCGCTGTTCCTCGTCGGCACGGCCCTCGCCCTGGGCGACGTCGTGACCTACGGCGGCGCGATCGTCGGCGCCCTGATCGGCGCGACCATCGGCTTGAAGCGCGGCGGTGTCGGCTTCGTCCTGTCAGCGACCGGTTGGTGGTTCATCCTCGCGCTTTGGGCGCCGATCTACGGCTTCATCCTCAAGATCGAGTTCGTCCAGCCACTCGCGGCGCTCCTTGGCTGGAAGGCGGGAGTCGACTTCTTCGGCACCGCCGACGGCACGTTCGCGGTCTCCATCGCGACGATCGTGATCACGTCAGGCCTGGTCGCCCTCGGGATGGCCGGCTACGCGCGCATCCAGCGGATCTGCCTGTGGATCGGCCTCGCTGCCCTGGCCGTCATGTTCGTCCTCATGCTCATCACGACCGTCGACACGTTCAAGCCCGCCTACGACAAGGCGGTCCAGGGCATGTTCGGCGTCTCGAACGCCTATCAGGCCACCATCGACCAGGCGGCCTCGGATCCGGCGTCGGCCTACACCGGCAACGAGCTCGACCCGCTCTCGTTCGGGCCAGGCACGCTGGCGCTCGTGCCGTTCATGCTGTTCTTCCTGTTGTATCCGAACTGGGGCGCGACCCTCTACGGTGAGGTGCGCGGCGCCGGGGATTTCAGGAAAGTGCTGCGCGGGATGATGGGCGGCCTGTGGGTCACCGTCGCCCTGGCGGTGATCTTCCTGCTCCTCGCGGCCCGTGCCTGGGGCTGGACGTTCTTCAACGCGTCGAATGTCACATACGTGAACTACGCCTACGCGTATTCCACGACCGCCCCGCCGATGCCGATCTGGGGTTACCCCCCGATGCTGGCGTCGTTCATCATCGACAGCAACATCATCCAGGCGATCATCGTGTTCGCGTTCGGCGCATGGTGGCTCGGCTGGACGGGGACGCTGTTCCTGTCGTCGACCCGGATGATCTTCGCCGCCGCCTTCGACCGGATGCTGCCGGAATGGGCAGGTCGCGTGTCCGATACGCGTGCGGTCCCGTGGGCGGCGCTGGCGCTGATCATGATCCCGTCGATCTTCCTGAGCTGGCTCTATGCCTACAACTCGGACTTCTACGGGCTCACGCTCGACGCCACGCTCGTCATCGCGGTGACGTTCTTCGGGACATCGATCGCGGCGATGATCCTGCCGTTCTGGAAGAAGGATGTGTACCAGTCGTCACCGATGGCGAGGTACTCGATCGCCGGACTGCCGATCCTCGCTGTCGCCGGCGCCGTCTCGACGATCTTCCTCGGCTGGGTCCTGTTCATGTGGCTGTCCAACAGCCTGTACGGGATCGGCGTGGGCAACACGACCTCGATCGTGTTCCTCGGCATCCTGTATGGCGCCGCGGCGCTGCTCTATGTCGTCGCACGCTTCGCGCGGCGGTCGCAGGGTATCGACCTCGACGCGATCCACTCCGAGATCCCCGCGGAGTAACGCTCCGCGACCCTCGCGACGAGAGCGCCCGGACACCGTCCGGGCGCTCTTCCCTTAGTTCCCCAGCTCGTCGCTCGCGCCACCGAACCAGCCGCTCGGGGCCGGCGCCGTGTTCTGCCAGATGTGCTTCGCCTCGCGGTATTCGTCGAGGCCCGATGGTCCGAGCTCGCGGCCGATCCCAGACCGCTTGAACCCGCCCCACTCGGCGTGTGGCACGTACACGTTGTAGTCGTTGATCCAGACCGTCCCGGCGCGTAGCCGGTTCGCCACGCGCTGTGCCCGTGACGCGTCGGCGGTCCACACGGCACCCGCTAGCCCGTACTCGGTGTCGTTGGCCAGTTCGATCGCCTCGTCCTCGGTCTCGAATCGCTCGACGGTCAGGACCGGGCCGAAGACCTCCTCGCGGATGATCCGCATGTCGCGCCGTACGTCGGTGATGACGGTGGGCCGGTAGAAGAACCCGTCCTGGAGCCCGGGCTCATCGGGACGGCGGCCCCCGGCGACCACACGCGCCCCCTCGGCCACGGCACCCGCCACGTAGCCCTCGACCTTGGCTCGGTGATCGGCAGAGATCAGGGCGCCCGTCTCGGTCGCGTCGTCCGTGCCAGTCCCCAGCC
>DATNFQ010000264.1:0-7212 GCA_035606295.1 Patescibacteria group bacterium | reverse complement strand
CGGCGAGCAGTCCGGCACGATCGAGCGCATCGAGGGCATCCGACAGCACCGCATACGGCGACGGATCGTCCGGGACGTACAGTGCGGGCGGGCATCGCCGGAATGCCACCTCGAACAAGCCGGGCTCGTCGAGCGCGAACTCGATGTACGCGCGTCCGGTCGCTCGAAATCGAGCTCTCGCCGAGCGAGGAGACGACCCGCGGATCCCTGTCGTCGCGGCGAGCATGCGCTGTGCTAACGCTTCGCGGGCCTCCGAGCCCACGTGGGCAAGCAACCCGTCACGACTCGGGAAATGGCGGTACGCCGCGCTCGGCGATACCCCGATCCGGCGAGCCGCCTCGCGCAGGGCGACGCCTTCGCTGCCACCAGCCGCCGCCAGCTCGGTCGCCGCTGTCACAAGGGCCCGGCGAAGGTCGCCGTGGTGATAGGGCTTGACGGCGGTCGCAGGCATGGTCGCGGCTGATGTTGACATCGTTCACATCCGGTGTAAAGTGGACAGTGTTCACATCGAGTGACCCTACTACCGTCCCGCAGCACAGGAAGTCACCGACCATGGCTGAAGTGATCAACGGTCGCCACACCGCAGCGCTCGACGACGACGTCGTCGTCTTCATCATCGGGATGCGGATCAACCGTCTCCGACGCATCCGCTCGTGGCTGCCGGCCTTCCAGGCCATGCCTCGGATGCTTCGCGAGCTGGGCGCGGATCCGGACCTCGGATTGCTCCACGTCCAGAGCTTCTGGGCCGGCCGCGTGATCATGGGCGTCCAATATTGGCGATCGTTCGACCAGCTCGAGGCCTTCGCCCGAGCGAGCGACCACGCCCACCTGCCGGCATGGCGCGAGTTCAACAGGCTCGTCCGCGACAACGGCGACGTCGGGATCTTCCACGAGACGTATCGGGTCGGACGCGGGACCGCGGAGTCGTTCTACGGCAACATGCCGCCCTTCGGGCTCGCGGCGGCCGTCGGCATCACGCCCGTCGGCAAGATGGGCCAGACGGCCGGACGACGGATGGGCACCTCGACGAGCGACGAGCCGGTCCTCGCTGCCTACTGATCCTCCACCGAGACGTCGACGACGTCCGCGGCCAGGGCGTTCACCAGGTCCGTGGGCGTCAGATGGAGGTTGACGCCGAAGGCGCCGCCACCGACCGATACGACCGGCTGATCCATGACGGTCGCGTCGACGATGGCGGGCCACGCACGCGTCGAACCGAACGGGGTGATCGTGTAGCGCTCGTAACCCGTCGCGGCACGCGCCTCCTCGGCGTCGGGCAGCGTCATCCGGCGGACCCCGAGGTGGCCTCGAAGCTTCGGCCAATCGAATCGGCGTCCTGCCGGCACGAGCACGAACACGTAGTCGTCATCGCCGCGCCGGACGACGATGGTCCGCAGCAGCGCCTCCAACGGGATGCCCTGGAGGGTCGCCGCCTCCTCTGCGTTCCCGGCACGGTCGGTGCGGACGACGCGATGCGCGATCCCGGCAGCGGCCACCGCGGCCGTCGCGGGTGTTCCAGCGTCCATCTCCGCGGTCACCCGATGAAGACCGTGCCGCCGTTCGGCGAGAGCACCTGGCCGACGTAGCCGTCGCCACCGGGTCCGACGAGGAAGGCGACGGTCGAGGCGATCTCCTCGGGTTCGAGGAACCGGCCGATCCGGACGCTCGCGAGCTCGGCTTCGATCGCCTCTGCGTCGTTGTCGCGGAGCATCGGCGTGTCGACCGGCCCGGGTGCGACGCCGTTGACGAGGATCCCGGACGGTGCGAGCTGGTATCCGAGCGCGCGTGTGAACCCGACGAGCGCCGCCTTCGCCGTGACGTACTGGACGCTCTGGTTACCGAGCCAGACGGCTTCCGAGCAGATGTTCACGATGCGACCCCAGCCGGCCTCGGTCATCCCGGGCAGCACGGCGTGGGTGACGTGGAATGTCCCGTCGACATGGACATCAAGCACGCGTCGCCACGCCTCGAACGTGACGTCCGTGAACCGGCCGCCACCCGGGACTCCGGCGTTGTTGACGAGGATCGTCGCATGGCCGACCTCAGCCGCGAGCTGATCGACGGCGGCGGCGACCGCGACTGGATCCGTGACGTCGGCCGCCAAGCCGACCGCTCGTCCACCGACTTGCGCGACCCCGGCGGCGACGACCCGCGCACCGGCGCCATCGCGATCGAGACAGCCGACGACGGCACCATCCGCCGCGAGCCGCACCGCGGTCGCCCGTCCGATCCCCGATGCAGCCCCGGTCACGAGGGCCACTCGGCCATCCAGCGGCCCGCGGTCACTCATGGTGGCTCTCGAAGCGGGCGACGTGGATCGGTCGGTAACGGTCATACAGGGTCACGATCAGCGTGATCAGGCTGGCGAAGACGAGTGCGTGCTCGAGACGCCGACCGGTGAGCGACGCCAGGATGACCTGGCCGACAGCGACGATCAGCAGGTTGATCGCGAGCATCACGGTGAACTGGCGCACCGCGGATGACCACGACGCCCCTTGCCTCACCAGCGCCTCGGTGACCAGCGTGTTCGCGACGATCATGACGAACACACCGACTGCGGTCTGGAGTGGCGTCGCGTCCACACCGGGGAGCATCCGGCCGAAGATGACGATGACGAGCGTGATCAACGCGGCCTTCTCGACGAGCTCGCGGTCGAACAAGCGCTCGGCAAGCCGACGTCGGACGGCCTCGATCCGTGCGGGATCGACCGGCGGCTGATTCTTGTCAGCGTCGAATGTCCACGGGTAGTCGGCGGGTGGCAGTCGCTTGGTGAAGAGCCAGCGCACGACGAATGCGAGGACGACCAGGACGATGACCAGCGCCACGATCACCAGCGGACGGTTGGCGATCGCGTCGATCCACGAGGCGTCCTTGGCGACGCCGAAGATCTGCGTCTTGATGAGGTCGGTCGCGTCCAGCTGCGCGACGTGGATCCACCACTCCTGTGGGAGCTTGATGAATATCCAGATGAACGCGGCGGCTCCGACGATCAGCCCCTTCGTCAGCTTGCGCGGGTCCCACCTCGCCCGGACGCCCTCATAGAAGTCGAAGAAGTACTCGAACGTGTTCGGGAAGATCAGCAGGACGGCGCGGATCTGGGTGATCTCGAAGATCACCACGCCGATCATCCGGTAGTAGTAGAGGAAGCGGCTGACGCCGACGGCCGTGTGGTTCGTCCAGTTCCGCAGCGTCGCGACGTATGCGATCGAGAGGTAGTAGACGTCGAGCGCCTTGTCGTAGGTCTGGTAGCCCTCAAGGTCGAGGTGGGTGAAGGTCTGGAAGATCGTCTGGTCCAGGCCGTCGATCACCAGGGATGCCAGCATCGCGGGCAATGGGAATCTCGGGATGGCGAGCGGCACCAGGATCCGCGCGGCGACGACGGCACCGAAGATCAGGCCATCCACGCTCCTGCCACCCTCCTACGACCACCGTATCGATGGCCGACCATACCCTGCGCGAAGGCGTCAGTCCGGGTCGACGAGCTCGATCCGGATCCGCTTGTTGATGCGCCCCTTCGATTCGTAGCCCGTGACGCGGATGCGGCCGACCTCGCGCGTGTTGGCCACATGCGTGCCACCGTCGGCCTGGAGGTCGAGCCCGACGATCTCGATCGTCCGGATCTCCTCGATCCCCTCGGGAAGCAGGTTGATCTTCGTGCGGATCAGATCGGGGATGGCAAAGGCCTTTGCTCGTGGCAGGACGTCCACCCGCACGTCACGCTCTGCGCCAAGCTCGACGTTCACGGCCGCCTCGATGGCATCCACGAGATCGCCCGACATCGATGCGAACTCGAAATCCATCCGCCCTGCGCCTGGCTCCATGTTCCCGCCGGTGACCTGCGCGCCGTAGTCACGCCAGACGACGCCGCAGAGCGCGTGTAGCGCAGTGTGCGTCCGCATCAAGGCGTATCGGCGCGCCCATTCGAGATCGACCTCCACCACGTCGCCGACCGCCGGCGGGTCGCCCGACCCGGCCTCGAGCTCATGGACGATCTCCCCGCTTGCTTTTCGGGCGCTGCGGACCGACCAGCCACGGCCGTCAGAGGTCCGGAGGATCAGCCCACGGTCGGCGGGCTGCCCGCCGCCACCGGGGTAGAACACCGTCCTGTCGAGGACGACCAGCGTCGACTCGCCGATCTCGACATGACGGACGGTGGCGTCGACCGACTGCGCGTAGGCGTCGCTATAGGCGATCTGCTCGCCTGGCGTCGTCACTCTGCGGTGAGACTCCCCTTCATGTTCGGATGGACGTCGCAGACGAATGTGTACTCGCCGGCGGGCAGGGCCTGCACGGCGTAGGTCTTCGTGGCGACGCCCGGGAAGATCTCGCCCTTGAAGATCTCGGTGTTCGACGCGTCGTGGATGGCCACGTTGTGCGGGACATCCTGGTCGTTGTTCGTGAAGTCGATCTTGAACGGGGTGTTCGCAGGCACAGCTTCCTGGGTCGTGTCGAACGCGATGTTCTGGGCGGCGATCTTGAGCGTCTCCCCGGCACCGCCACCGGATGCCGAGGCAGAAGCCGACGCAGACGCGGACGCAGATGGTGCCGTCGACGCCGAAGCCGATGCGGAGGCGCTGGCGCCGGCGGAGCCACTCGGCGAGACGCTCGGGAGCGGCGTGGCGGACGGAGCGGGCGCATAGGTCCAGCCCGGCGCGGCCGAGGTGCAGGCGGCGGCGACAACGAGGAACGCCGCGATGACGGACAGGGAGCGCACGCTTCGCATCGGTTCGGGGGACCTCATCAGATGGGCGCGGATGACCGCGGTCGGGGTTCGGAGGAGATGCTACCGCGTCGGCGTGGGTCGGGTGCCGACCAGTACCAGGGGACTAGTACCCGACCCGTACCATCGTCCGGATTGTTTCGGGACCATATGGCGACTAGCCTCCACCTTCCCCAGACGAGTGCGACCGACGCACCACAGGGAAGACCGGAGCCCCCGCCCAGATGAAGCGAACCGCCATCGATCGAGCCTGGCACCTCATGGTGACGCTCGGCCCGATCATCGCAATCGCCATCGTGCTGGTCGCCGCTCGCCGCTGGTGATCGCCAGCGGCCGCGGAGGCCGCACGCAGGTCGCCACCGCGACCACCGAATCCGAATCTCGCTCGCCGGACGTTGCTGGCCGGCGATCGTCCTCATCGAGACCCGGAGACCTCCCTCCGGGTCTCTCCTTTTGTGCGCGCGTGCGCGCGTGGTCCGCTAGCGGCCCTCGGTGAGCCCGAGGCGGATCGCCACGGCCGCGGCCTCGACCCGGCCCGATACGCCGAGCTTGGACAGGATGTTGCCGACGTGCACACCGACCGTCTTCTGGCTGATGAAGAGCCGCTCGCCGATCTCGCGGTTCGTCCGGCCCCGGGCGATCTGGACGAGCACCTCGCGCTCGCGGCCGCTGAGGCCGAACGTGTCGCGCTTCGGTGCCGTATCGGTACCGCTCTGACGTAGCGCGTCGACCAGCTCCGAACGGTCGCCCTGGCCATTGGCGTCGGCGGTCGCCGCCGGGCCGGCGATGACCGGCGCGGACCCGGCCATCACGCCGACGAGCTCACGTGGACGGTCCTCGGGCCCCGCAAGGCGAGCATCCACCTCCGCCGGCAGCGGGATCAGGGCGCGGCCGGCGAGCTCGCGAAGCTCCTTCAGCAGCGGGAGCGCACCGAGTCGCAGCGCGATCCCGACGGCGTCCGACAGCGGGGCCTTGGCGTCGGCGCGTCCCGCACGACCAGCGCCCGAACCGAGGAGCGCCTCCGCTTCGCGCCACCGCGCACGAGCCCCTTCGTACGGGATGTGCAGCGATCCCCACGCGTCGCCGACCTCATGCCAGACGACGGCATCGTCGCGGCCCTCGACGCGCCGTCGATATGCGCGGGCCGTGCCGAGCCACGCATCGGCGAGCCGCCGCGAGCCGAGTGCCGGATCGACACCGTGCTTCTTCACGATCGTCTCGGCGGCGCGAATCACCTCTCGGGCCCGCTCACGAGCCGAGGCAAGCCCTGCGAGATCGCGTCCCTCGCGCGCCTCCGCGGCGCTCGCGGCCTCGACCTCGATGGCCGCTGCTGCGGTTCGGGCCGCAAGGATCCAGTCCTCCGTGTCGCGGACCAGCTGCCACCCGAGATCCGTCGCACGTCGAGCATCCGCTAGGTCGCCGCGCCACAGCGCGAACGAGGCGGAAGCCAGATGCAGTGGGACAGCGAGCTGGGCCTCGCGTACGGCCTCGAGCTCGAGGAGCGTCTGGCCGAGCAATCGCCCGGCGGCTTCGCCTGCGGACAGCTCGATCTCGACGGTCGCCAGTGACACCAATACGTTGAGGAAGTTGATGCCGCTCGGTAGCCATTCGAGCGCGGTCATGCTCATCGACCGAGCCTCATCCCAGCGACCGAGCAGGAACAGCGAGTCGGCGGCGTTCCCGCGGAGCACGTTGCCGTACACCGCGTCCAGCCCGGCGTCCTTCGCTGCGGCGATGCCTGCCTTGGCGACGTCGACCGCCTCCTCGCGTCGGCCCACGAGCTCGAGCACCGTGGTCTGGTTCGCATGGACGCGGAACAACTCGTCGAGGTCGCCGATCTCCTCGGCGATCGGGCGGGCCTCGGAAAGCATCGCGAGCGCAGCTTCGGGATCTGCCCGCCATCCCAGGGACACCGCGAGCGTCGTCGTCGCATGCAATTCCCATCCGCGGGCGGGCGGGTCGCATGCGCGGGCCACGCGGATCGCCTCGCGCGCGTGCTTCTCCGCTTCGGAGAACGTGCCCTCGAGCATCAGCAGTTGCGCGAGGCCCGCAACGACCCTGGCCCGCGCGACAGAAGGCGTCGTGGGCACGAGGTCGACGGCGCGACGACGTGCCGCGAGCGAGCCTTCCGCATCTCCGGCCGCTCGCCGGAAGTGGGCCAGACGGTCGTAGAGCAGGCCGAGCCGCACCCGCTCACGCCTCCCGTCCGTCGCGCCGATCGCCGCATCGAGATAGGCCGCTGCGCGGACCGGCCGTCCCGCGGCGAATGCCGCTTCGGCGGCCCGGGCGTTCAGCTCGGCTGGGGGAAGGACCGGCGGGTCGCTGCGCCGGCGACCGCCCTGCCTCGAGGTGACCCCTGTCGCGCTGCCGGCCGCGATCGCCAGCTCCAGCGCCCGCAGTTCATCGAGCGGGGCATCGACCGACGCCGCCGCGTCGGCTGCCGCGATCGCGGCGTGACGAAGGGCGACCGGATCCATGGCGACGTCGAAGTG
>DATNFQ010000263.1:0-5537 GCA_035606295.1 Patescibacteria group bacterium | reverse complement strand
TACGGGTACGGCAGCCTCTGGATCCTCGCCCCGGACGACGACTATCTGCGGACCTTCGGCACGCATCTCATCCGCGTCGAGTTGCCGTCAGGCGGGTGACCGTGCCCTGCCGCCGGCCTTGCGCCTCGTTAGGGCGTCGTCTCCGGCGGCGCCAGCGCCTCTTCCAGGTCGCTGTGCGCCTGATCGATGTCGGCGGCAGCGTCGTTGATCCCGCCCTGGCCGATGTCCGCCATGATCAGGACCAGCGAGCGGGTATCGGGCGGCAGCTGGTTCTTCGCCGCCTGCTCCTTCTCGACCGCCGCCCGGATCTCCTCGGTGCTTGCGCCCCGCCGCACGGCGACGTAGAGCGCTCGGAGGGCGACGTCATAGGCGTGGCTTCGGTCGAGCCACTGGTCGAGCGTCGTCACATCGACGGTCGCCTTCAGCTGGTCGCGCAGCTTGCGCGCGTCGGTGATCGCCTTGTCGGCGTCGTCGAGGTGACCGAGCGCGATGGGGTAATCGGCCTTGCGACCCGCCGCGGCAGCATCGACGACGGCTTGGTCGTGAGCGGCGAGGAGCCCGGACAGGCGGTTGGCCGCGAGCGCGCTGACGACGAGACGTCCCCACGCGGCATCCAGGTCGTCCGTCGACTTGAGCCCACCGACGTACGCCTCGTGCCGGTCGATGGTGTCGGATGACAGCTCGTACGCGGCAGCCGGCGTTCCGACGATCGGTACCTGGCCCAGGGCGGCGCGGATGCGCTCGCTCCGTGCCTTGATGTCCGCAACGAGCTGTGTGCCCTGGGCGGTTGCGGTGTCGACCGTATCGGTCTCGTTGCTCGCCATCGCAGCAAGGATCGTCCGCGCCTGTTCGCCGAGCGTGTCGACGTTGTCGGACAGCGTCTGCAGGTCGGCCTGGATCGCGTCGAGCGACGCGTTCGCGACGGCGTCGCCGTGCCCGGTGCGACCCGTGCGATCGACCCCGTTGGGAGATGGGGTGTCCATCCCGGCCACGACCCCGGCAGCCCCGAGCGAGATCAACGCCGCCGCGAGGAGCCAGACGAGTGCGAGGCCTCCCTGCCGGGCGAAGTCGCGGATCCGAACCAGTGCTGTCCTCCCGACGAGGGCTGTTCGCGCCTACCGGATGGTCCATGGCCCGCGGGATCGTCCCGCGGTCGAGGCGGCGGAATCGTAGCATCGGCCGATGACCGCTCCCGATGACACCCAGGTCCGCGACGCGACGCGAGCCGCTCGTCGACGACTCCTCGAGACCATGCCGAAGGCCGAGCTCCACCTCCATCTCGATGGCTCGTTGCGCATCGCGACCGCGATCGAGCTCGCGCGGACTCGCGGGATCGAGGCACCCGACGACTGGTTCGGGATGTCGGAGGCCCTCGTCGGGGAGATGCCGGGGATCTCGCAGGCCGAGCTGCTGAAGCGGTTCGACCTGCCGATCGCCCTGATGCAGGACGCCGAGGCGCTCGAGCGGATCGCCGCCGAGCTTGTCGAGGACAAGGCCGCCGACAACGTGCGTTACGCCGAGATCCGCTGGGGACCGCTGCTCCATGTGATGGGCGGGTTGCCGCTCGCGGACGGGATCGCAGCCGTCGTCCGCGGCGCGCGCTCCGCCGCGATGCGCACGGGCATCACGGTCCGCCTCATCTCGACGGCGCTCCGCTCACACGATCCGGAGCGGAACGTCGAACTGGCAGAGACCGCGGCGCGGTTCATCGACGACGGGCTCACCGGATGGGACCTCGCCGGGCAGGAGGCCGCCTATCCCGACCCGCTGCTGCATGGCCGCTCGTTCGAGGTGGCCCGCGAGAACGGGCTGCGCATCACGATCCATGCCGGCGAATGGGGCGGTGCCGCCCAGGTCCGACGTGCGCTCATCGTCGACCCGGAACGCATCGCCCACGGGCCTGGCGCGATCGAGGACGCGGCGTTGTGCGCCGAGCTGACGGCGCGCGGCGTCACGCTCGATATGGCCCCGACCTCGAACTGGCAAGGAGCGAGCGTCCCGTCCGTCGCGGAACACCCGATCGGCCCCCTCTACCGGATGGGCGTGCCGGTGACGCTCAACACCGACGACCTGACGGTGTCGGACCTGAAGCTCTCCGAGGAGTACATCAAGGCGTCGGAGCAGATCGGCCTGTCGTTGCCCGACCTGTGGGCGATCGACCGCCATGCGCTCGACGCCGCCTTCATCGACGAGACGACCAGGGACCGGTTGCGCGCGGAGTTCGACCTGTGGGCTTCGAACGTCCCGGAACTCGCCGGCCCGGGCGGCTGACAACGCCGTCGGCGTTACCCGGCAAACCCCTCGAGGATGGCCTCCAGCTCGGAGGCGTTCGCG
The DNA here is from genome assembly GCA_035606295.1 of Patescibacteria group bacterium. GTDB lineage: Bacteria > Chloroflexota > Limnocylindria > Limnocylindrales > CSP1-4 > SPCO01. The sequence continues at coordinate 3,203 of DATNFQ010000263.1, read as the reverse complement.
GCGACCGCGTCGGGTCGTTGATCCGGACGTAGCGCGTCGACGTCGGCCTGCTCGGCGATGCCTGTGAGCATCAAGATGCTGCGCGCGCCGATCGCCTTCGCGCCGGCGAGGTCCGTGACGATCCCGTCGCCGATCACGATGGCGTCCGCGGGCTGGCGGCCTGCCGCCTCGGCCGCCGATTCGAAGAGGTGCGGCTCGGGCTTCCCGATGGACAGCGGCGTAACGCCGGTCGTGGCCTCCAGCGCCGCGGCGATCGAGCCCGCCCCGGGTCGCAGCCCACGCTCGGTCGGGTAGACCGGATCGCGATTCGTGGCGATGGACCTGGCCCCAGCGCGGATGCAGTCGGCGGCGGCGGCGATGCGCAGATACGTCAAGGCCGGATCCAGCCCGGTGACGACTGCGTCGGGAGCGCCTGCGGCGGCCCAGCCATCGATGCCCTCCTGATGCATGCGCGTGGCGGCATGCCCGGCGGTCACGACATCGAGACCGACGTCGCGCAGCTCGCGCTCGAGGCCGCTCGCGCCCAGTGTCAGGACCCGGCGGATCCCAGGTTCATGGCGTGCGATGTGAAGGGCGGTCGCACGCGACGACGACACGACACGATCCGCCGACACCGGGCAGCCCATCCCGGAAAGCCGCGTCACGTAGTCGGCCCGGTAATGCATCGAGTTATTCGTGACGTAGACGACGTCATCACCCCGGCTGGCTCGCGCGGCAAGCACCGCAGCGACCCCCGGGACGGGTTCGGCGCCGCGATAGACGACACCGTCGAGATCGACAAGAAGCAGCAGACTCACGTGGCCGATCGTAGCCGCCGCTTCGGGCCGCCGCTTCGGGCCACCGCTCCGGGCCGCCATCGGGGCCGCGTACGATCGCCGTCTCATGCCCACCTCTCGCGACCCACTGGCAGACACCGCGCGACTGATCGTCGACGGGTCGAACCTCCTGCCGGCACTCGCCCGCGGCGGCGGCAGTGTCCCGCCGGCCGCGCTGATCGGCCGGATGCGTGCTGCGATCCCGGCATCGATCGCGGTCGAGCTCGTCTTTGACGGCCCGCCTGACCCCGGCCTGCGCGGCGAGCGGATCGCCGCCGGGGTGACGGTGCGCCACGCCGGACGACGGAGCGCGGACGAGGCGATCCTGGAGCTCATCGAACGCGGTGGCCCGACCTTCGCGACGCGAGATGCGGACGCGATCCTGGTCGTGACGGATGACCGCGAGCTCGGCTCGGGCGTTCGAGCACGCGGCGCGAGGACGGCCGGAACGGCGTGGCTCATCGGGCGCCTGCAGCGACCCGGACTTGCCTCGTCGTCGGTCGGGAATCGCCGGCCGCCCGCCGCGCCGCAAACGGAGCGGAACGACCCGGATCGGACACCCTGGAAACCCGGCCGTGGTGCCACTTCCAAGAAGGGCAACCCACGTCGTCGACGGCCGCCGTCGGGTAGCATGCCGTCGTGAGCCTCGTCGACACGCTGAACCAGCTCTGGAACTCGATCTTGGACATCACCAAGATCTTCGTGATCCCGGACTGGAACGCGGTCATCGGCCTATTGCCGATCCTGATCTTCGTCGGGGTCATCGGGCCGCTCATCACGTTCGTGATGCTCGGCACCGTGGTCTACCAGGTCGCGAAGCCACGCCCGCGTCTGGAGCTCACCGAGGGTCCGACGGTCGCCAAGGTCGGCGCCAACGGACAGCCGATCTTCCCGCCCGGCCTCCCGTTCTGCCGCCGGCACGGGCTCATCTATACGAGCGGCACCATCCATTGCGAACGCGGTGGCGAGGACCTGTCGGTGATCTGCCCGATGTGCGGGCTCGGCCGGCCCGCGGCCATCGAGACCTGCACCAACTGCGGGCTCGTCCTTAACGTGAAGTCCCGGCCGGTCCCAGTCGTCCGGTCGAACGGTCCCAAGCCCGGCGGCGCAGCGGTCGCCTAGCGGTCGCTCCGCGACCGGCGCAACCCTCGACGTCGTTCGAGCGTCCACAGAGGCAACGACATGGCCGAACTGTCATCGATCCTCTTCCCCATCGGCGTCGTGCTCGTGGCGCTCGCGTTCGCCGCGCACGTCGGGCATGCCGTGATGCTTGCCAACGGACGACGGGTCGCGCTCCCGGCGATCGGAGGCTCGGCGCAGCCCGCCTATGCCGGCGTTGCGACCGGATCGTTCGTCACGTCGACGATCGGATCGGCAGGCGCCGGGCCGACCGTCTCCGCCTCACCGAGCCCGCTCTCCCGAGCTGCCTCATGGCTGACGGTCGCGGCCGTCGCCGTGCTCGGCGCCTCGATCGTGCTCCGCGGCATCGTCGTCGGGCGTGGACCGTGGGGGAACATGTTCGAGTTCACCGTGGCGTTCGCGACCTCGATGGTGGCCGGCTACGAGTTCCTCGCCCGCCGCTATCCGATCCGGTCGATCGGCTTCCTGCCACTCGGCGTCGCGTTGGCCTTGCTCCTCTACGCCTCGTCCTTGCCGCGCGAGATCTCGCAGCTGGTGCCCGCGCTCCAGAACCCGCCGCTGCTGACCATCCACGTCGGCATGGCGGTCCTGTCGTACGGGATCTTCGCGACGTCGTTCGCGGCCGGCGTCGCGTACCTGATCCAGGGCCAGAACGATCGATTCGCGTGGCTGCCGTCGCACAAGGTGCTCGACGAGGTCGCCTATCGCGCGGTGATCATCGGGTTCCCGATCTTCGCGACGATGATCATCCTCGGCTCCTGGTGGGCCTCGATCGCCTGGTCCCGCTACTGGGGCTGGGATCCAAAGGAGACCGCGGCGCTCGTCACCTGGCTCACGTACGCCGTCTACCTCCACGCACGCAACCAGCGTTCGTGGGCCGGCCGACCGGCCGCGCTGCTGCTGGTCGTGGGATTCGGGATGGTCCTCGTCACCTACTCCGGTTCGCTCTGGTTCTCGGGCCTGCACGCATATAGCGGTCTCTGATCGCCTATGGCCGAGGCGCCGACCGACGCTCCGGTCATCGATACCCACGGTCTCGCCAAGCGCTATGGCCACACCGACGCGCTGATCGACCTCACCCTGCGCGTCGAGCCGGGTGAGGTCTTCGGTTTCCTCGGTCCCAACGGTGCGGGCAAGACGACGGCCGTCAAGCTGTTGCTTGGGTTGGCGCGGGCTTCGGGTGGTGGCGGGACGGTCCTGGGCGCTCCGCTCGGCGACCGACTGGCGCGGCGCGAGATCGGCTATCTC
>DATNFQ010000262.1:0-10443 GCA_035606295.1 Patescibacteria group bacterium | reverse complement strand
TCGATCCGCGGATCACACCCGCCACAGACGGAGGTTTGCCAGACAGGACCGAGCGCGCGATCGGGGACGCAGGACATCCACAGCAGGCTGTCTACCGGGGGAGAGGGGTGAACCAGACGTGAGACTAAATAGACGGACACGCATCCGGCACAAGGGCGCCGTGCTGCTGGCCATGGCCGCGGTCGTGGCGAGCACCATCGCGGTCCCGATCACCGTGCTGGCGGCCGACGGCCCATTCACCATCGATGGCACGATCCCCGATACCGGGGCCACCGAGCTGCCCGACATCTTCGGCAGCACCAAAGAGCTAGGCCCACTCAATTCAAGCACGACGAAGATCGGCGTCATCCACAGCGATGCGGTGCCGACGCTTGGCTTGACGAACCCGAACGCCCAGGTCGACCTGCGCCGCGCCTGGCTCGATACGAAGCGCGACCCTGCCGCCCCGAACCACGACTGGCTGTATTTCGCCTGGGAGCGCGATTCGAACAGCGGCAGCGGCTTCATCGCGTATGAGTTCATGAAGAACGCGGCGCCCGCCGGCTGTGCCTACGACACCGCTACCGATGCGCAGCTCACCGCGAATTGCAATCCGTGGGCGAACCGCACCTCTGGCGACTTCATGATCCTCTGGGACCAGCAGGGCGGCAGCAAGGACCTGTACCTGCGAACGTGGAGCGGCACGGCGCCGAACCTGACGCTTGGCGCCCCCACGCTGCTGAACTCGTCCGTCTCGGAGGCGCAGTACAGCTCGGACGGCTTCCGCGGCGAGGCCGCGGTCGACCTGACCGCGACGATCTTCGGCGGAAGCACCGCGTGCAAGACGTTCGCCAATACGATCCCGAGCACCGTCACCGGCAACTCGGACACGGCGGACTACAAGGACACGATCCTCGCGACCACGCCACCGATCACCAACTGCACCTCGACGACCGTCACGACCCCGAAGACCGGGGCGGGCGGATCCATTCCCGCCGGTGGGCTCTCCATCGGTACGGGCGTCGTGTCCGTCAAGGACTCGGCCGTCGTCGACCTCGTCGGGGGCACATCCACCCCGGCCGGCTCGGTCGCTTTCTCCCTATGCAAGGTGGACGACCCCGGGCTCTGCACCACGGGCGGGACGACCGTCGGCTCGACGAACCTTTCGGGTTCGGCCTATCCCGTCACCGTCCTGTCACCGACGGCGTACGTGACGTCGGCTGGTCGGTACTGCTGGCGTGCCACGTTCAGCGGTGACTCGGCCAATGGCATCCCGGGTTCGTCCGACTCACGTGACTCCGAGTGCTTCACCGTGAATCCGGTCACGCCGACCCTGGCCACGACCGCAGGGTCGGACGTCTTGCTTGGCAACAACGTCACGGACAGTGCGACCCTGACGAACCTTGCGACAAAGCCGGCCAGCCCGGTGATCAACACGACGGGGACCGGCGGCGCGGTCGCGGGTGGCACGATCACATTCACCCTGTACGGGCCCGATGACTGCTCGACAGTCGCTTACACGTCCTCGGCCACAGCGATCAGCACCATCGGCTCTACTGGCACTGCCAGTGCCAGTTTCAAGCCGACCGCGACTGGCACCTATCACTGGGTCGCCTCGTATAGCGGCGACTCGCCGAACAACAACGGCACGACCCACAACACGGCCTGCGACGACACCGACGAGGACGTCGTCGTCAACTCGGTGGCCTCGTCGTTGACGAGCACCCAGCGTTGGACCCCGAACGACTCGGTGACCGTCACGGCTCCTGCAGGGACCGGAAACCTCGCGGGAACGGTGACGTTCGAGCTCTATGGGCAGGCCAGCTGCGGCGGCGCGATCCTTTACACCACGACCGGCAGTATCTCCGGCGCCTCGCCGAAGACCGTCACGACCAGCAACACCACCGCACAGACTGGATCCGCAACCTATTCGTGGAAGGTCAGCTATGACAGCACTAACCCGGCTCAGCGGGACATCCCGGCTAGCTGCCACGAAAGCACGGATCTGACGATCACCAACGGCGGGACGATCTCGAGTCCGTAGTCGACACCGTCGACCACGACAGATCGAAGGACCGGCCGCGAGGCCGGTCCTTCCCCTTTCGGCCGCGGGTCAGTCGGCGGCCGAGCCGGGGCGTACGACGCCCGATTCGTATGCGAGCGCCACGAGCTGCGCGCGGTCCCGAAGCTCCAGCTTCAGAAGCAGATGGGACACGTGCGTCTTGATCGTCGGTTCGGCAAGGGTCAGACGCTCGGCGATCTCGCGGTTCGATAGGCCCAGCGCGACGAGCCTCAGCACCTCGTGCTCGCGCTCCGTGAGCTGGCTGAGGTTCTCCGCGTGGAGCGAATCACCGGGAGATGGCAGCTCCGCGAACCGCACCAGGAGCCGCCGCGTGACGGATGGCGCGATCAGCGCGTCACCGGCCGCGACGGTCCGGATCGCCTTGACGAAGTCCTCGGGAGCGACGTCCTTCAAAAGGAACCCGCTGGCGCCAGCACGAAGCGCCTGTACGACGTGATCATCGGCGTCGAAGGTCGTCAGGACGAGCACACGGGCATCACCGATACCCTCCTCGGCAACGAGTCGTCGGGTCGCCTCGAGGCCATCCATCACGGGCATGCGGATGTCCATGACGATCACATCGGGTCGGAGGCGGATCGCGCGCTCGAGGGCTTCGCGACCGTTCGACGCTTCGCCTACGACCTCGATGCCCTCCTCGCCGCCGAGGATCATGCGAAACCCGGTCCGCACGAGCTCCTGGTCGTCGGCAAGGAGGACTCGGATCGTCACGAGCCCACCGCCCGATCCTCGATCGGCAGCCGGGCGATCACGCGAAACCCGGTCGCGGTCTGTGTCGCGTCGAACGTGCCGCCGAACAACGCCACGCGTTCGCGCATGCCGAGCAGTCCGCGCCCGTCGTGTGCTGACTCCACGGCTGTCGTTGCCCCGGGGGTCGCGTTCGCCTCGGCTCGCGTGTCGTCGTCGATCGTGATCCCGAGGGCATCCCGGTCGAATCGCACCGTCACCGACGTGCGGCCACCTGCAGCATGTTTCAAGGAGTTGGTGAGCCCCTCCTGGACGATCCGGTACGCCGAGAGCTCCAGACCTGGATCGAGCGGACGTGGATCGCCCTCGATGACGAGATCCACCGCGTGCCCCGCCGCTCGCACCTGCTCGACGAGCCCATCGAGTTCCTCCAGACGTGGTGCCGGCTGGCCGCCACCGCCGCCGGGGATCCCGACCAACCGTCGCATCTCGGTCAAAGCCTGGCGGCCTGTAGCCGCGATGGCCTCTAACGCGGAACGCGCCTCTTCGGGGCGCGTATCGAACGCACGGAGCGCCCCGCCAGCTTGGACGACGATCACGCTCGCGTGATGTGCAACGACATCGTGGAGATCACGCGCGATGCGCTCGCGTTCTTCCAGGATCGCGCGCTGCGTCCGCTCCTCCCTCTCTCGCTCGAGCATACGCGCCTGCTCCTCGAGCGCGAGCGTGTAGAGGTGGCGGATGCGCGAGGCGTCGCCGACGAGCCAGGCGACGGCGAGGATCAGCTCGGTCTGCACGACGCTCTGCAGGACGGTCGGGAAGCCTCCGCGGCCCAGGAGGACGACCGCGAGGATGACCCCAGCGAGGACGACGAGTGGCACGGACAGTTGCCTCTCGAGCCGCTCCCCGACCGTATAGAAGGCGACAAGCACGCCAAGCCCGCCGAGGAATTCTTGCCCTACCGGCACGACCGCCAGCTGCACGATCGTCGCCGCGACGACGACCAGGAACACCTCGAGCGGGAACCGGCGCCGGACGATGAGTGGCAGGCTCTCGAGAAGGAGTAGGACGACCGTCAGCCCGTCGACTGTCGCGCCGGCCGCACCCCCGACGACCGAGGTCAGCGGCAGCGCCGCAAGCCCGACAGCCACTGCGACATCGATCGGCCGGATGCGTTCGGTCCGGGGATGCCATGGCGGCGCTCTTCGGGGTGACGGTCGGTCGCGCATCGACGCCTCGTGCGATCGGTCCATGGCTTCGAACGGTAGCGCCCGCATGCGCGGATGGCATCAGTCGGTGGGATGAGGCGACCCGATACCGCGGTATCGCGTGTCGCCGGACACCACACCGATCGTCGTGCTCGTTTCGATCCCGCAGACCGACGACGCGACGGGTGCTCGAGGCGAGGCTGTGGATGCGACGGATCACCAGATCCAGACCGGACCAGGTGATCCGAATCTCGTCACCGCAGCAACGAAAGGGATCCTCGATATGCGCTCCATCGCCCGCCGCCATCCACTCGCCGTCTTCCTGACCATCGCCTATGCCGCGGCAGCAGCGATCTTCGTCGTACCGCTGGTGTCGGCCAACGGTATCGGCCTCATCGATCTTGAACTGCCCGGTCTGGCGCCGTTCATCCTCCTCTCGGCGGTATCACTCGCGGCGTCCGCCTTCATCGCGACCGCGCTGGTCGAGGGCCGCGACGGCGTCCGGATCCTTCGCCGCCGCACGTTCCATTTCCGCGTCAACCCCGTCTGGTATGTCGTCGCCCTGTTCCTGCTTCCGGCGGTCGCGGTGGTTGCGGCGACAGCTGTCGGGGGCTTCTCCACGATCAGCACCCTGATCTCACGTCCTGACGTCGTGATCGGCGTCGTGGTCCTCGGCGCGGTCGTCGCGTTCGCCCTCGTCAATTGGTGGGAAGAGGTCGGGTGGACCGGGTTCGTGCTCGAGCGGCTGCAGCCGCAGGTCGGCCCGATCGCCGCGAGCGTACTGACGACCTGGCTGCAGGCCCTGCTCCACGTGCCGCTCGTCTTCATCGCCGGCGGCGTGACCGACGGACGGGTGCTGCCGGAGCAGATCCCGTTCTACCTCGTCGCGCTGTTCATCCTGCCGATCTCCGTCCGTCTCGTCCTGACATGGATCTACAACACCTCAGGCAAGAGCCTGCCGATCGTCGGGCTGTATCACGCCGGCCTCGGTGTGGCGACCGGCTCAGCGTTCCTGCCGGCCATCGCGCCGAGCGTCGATCCGGTGATCGTCTTCGGGGGCTTCGCGGTCCTGGCGGCCGTCGCGCTGATCGTGACCCGCGGTCGACTGGGCTTCAGCCCGGACGTCGCGTCCGCCCCTGCAGCGTCGGGCATCGCCGCTGCGTGACCGGCGGCGCGAGCCGTCCAGACGCCCCAACCGTAGCCAGGCATCCGACGGGTGCCTGGCTACATCCGTTCAGTCGAGACGCGCTAGCCTTCGTCGGCATGACCGATCGGCCCGCCAGCCTGACCCCCGACACACCGTCTGACGCCCCCGCGCGGCCACTCATCGTCCTCATCGATGACGACGCGGAGGCATGTGCCAACGCCGAACGCGTGCTTCGCAGTCGGTATGACACCGACTACGAGATCGTCAGGATCGATGGCAGCGCTGGCGCACTCCCGTGGATCGCGGCAGCACACGGGGAGGGTCGTGAGATCGCCCTCGTGCTCGCGGGTCAGTACCTGTCGGACGCGGTCCTCGGCACGGACCTCCTCGGCCGGATCGGCGAGATCATCCCGGACACACGCCGGGGTCTCCTGATCGATTGGGGCGATAGGACGACCTACGACGCGATCCGCGAGGCGTCCACGCTCGGCCAGATCGACACGTTCATCTACCGCCCGAACACCGCGGTCGACGAGGAGTTCCACCACGCGATCGTGGAGCTGCTCGGCGGCTGGATGCGGACGCAGGGACGCGGATTCGAGGGTGTCCGCGTCGTCGGCGATCCCTTTGACGAGGCTACGCACGAGCTTCGAGACGCGCTGCAGCGGAGCAGCATCCCGTTCGGCTTCTACGACGCCGCCAGCCTGGCCGGGCTGGCCCTACTCGACCAGGCCGATGTCGATGGCCCGTTCCCGGTCGCGATCATGTCCAGCGGCAAGGTCATCACGCACGCCAAGCGCGCGGATATCGCGACCGCGCTCGGGGTGAATGTCGACCCTGGCGACACGGTGTTCGACCTCGCCGTCGTCGGTGCGGGCCCGGCCGGCCTCGCCGCGGCGATCAATGGGGCCTCCGAGGGTCTACACGTGATCGTCATCGAGGCCGAGGCGCTCGGTGGCCAGGCGAGCTCCAGCACCTTGATCCGCAACTACCTCGGCTTTCCCCGCGGGCTCAGCGGATCCGAACTCGGGAGCCGCGCCTACTTCCAGGCGTATCGGTTCGGCGTGCGGTTCCTCATCGGCCGGCGCGCGACAGGCGTCAGCGAACGAGACGACGGCTACGCGATCGCACTCGACGACGGCAAAGAGGTCCGGACGCGCGCCATCGTCGTCGCGACCGGCGTGAACTATCGACGCCTGGGGCTGCCCGCCCTCGAAGCGTTCACCGGGCGTGGCGTGTTCTACGGCGGCGCTGTGACCGAGGCGACATCGATGCGCGATCGCGAGGTCTTCGTCGTGGGTGGGGCGAACTCGGCGACCGAGTCGGCGCTGTATCTCGCCGAGTTCGCGCGGCACGTGACGCTGCTCGTCCGCGGTTCCTCGTTGCGCGAGACGTCCGATTACCTGCGCAACGAGGTCGAGCGGCACCCGAACATGTCGGTGCGAGTGAACAGCTCGATCGTCGATGCGAGCGGCGATTTCCGGCTGCGGACGATCACGGTCCTCGACAGCGCCACCGGAGTCACCACCCAGCTCAAGGCGAACGGCGTCTTCCTGCATATCGGCGCGCAGCCGCGCACCGACTGGTTGCCGGAGAGCCTCGAGCGCGACGAGCGCGGCTTCCTGCACACCGGCACGGACGTCCGGGACGCGCCGGCCGGCCATGCACCGATGTCGTTCGAGACGTGCATGCCCGGGATCTACGCGGTCGGCGACGTCCGCGCCGGATCCGTGAAGCGCGTGGCGGCGGCGGTCGGCGAGGGGTCGATGGCGATCCAGCAGGTCCGGACCGCGCTGTCGTCAGCAGATCGGGCGGCGACCGCGGCGAGCTAAGGGCGCTAGGTCGCGCTCTCGACGCCGAGCGGCAGCCGGGCCTTCTCGATCATCTTCGTCGCGACCGGCGCGAAATCGGCGTAGATGGATACGTCGTTCGCGTCGATCACCGCATAGACCGCATGCTTCTCGCCACCCCATGTCGCGTCGGCGGCGTAGATCTTGATGTGGAACGGGCCTCCGACGCTGTAGAAGCCGTCCCATTGCGGGAAGCTGAACAGGCCCACGCATGGTCGCGCCTCAGGCGGACAGCCGGGATCAAGGTTCTTGGCCTTCGGGGAGCGACCGAGCTCGAGCGTCGTCGCGTCGACGGGGCCGATATGGTCGGTCGTCTTCTTGATGATCTCGACGTTCGGGTCGGCTTCGATCCATGCGACCAGCGACTTTGCCGTCCCGTCGAAGCCGTCGATGGGATGCCCCAGGCCGTCGTCGACGATGGGATACACGTCGAGCCAGAACATGAGCTGTCGATCCTCTGAGCCCTTGGGCCGCAGTCCGAACTCGCCGGTGCTGTCCTCGAAGCTGGTCCATCCGGCGGGGACGTTGATCGTGAACTGGTGCCCGAACCAGTTCTGCGTCGTGTAGTCGCCCTGTTGGAGGTCGCCTGGACGCGTGAGGTCCGGCGTGACGCAGCCGGGGAGGCAGCCCGGGATCGCGGTCGGGCTCGGCGCGGCGATGCTCGGTTTGACGTATGCGCTCGATGCGCTGGGCGCAGTCGATGCCGTCGCCGCGGTCGAAGGGGCGGCCACTGACGCCGACGGCGCCAGGGAGGTCCCGCCCGAGGACCCGCTACTACAAGCCGCGAACAGAAGACTCGCGACCGCGAGCCCGACGATCCTTCGCATCCGATGCCTCCCGCGATGCGCGTCGGCGAACCCGCGCGCTACCCCCCATGGGAAGCGGGGCGGTCGGAAGGTTCCCGAATCGGTTCGGAGCGGGACGGGCGGGGCCGATGATGTCGTGATCCAGTGAACGTTCCGCCGAGCTAGATCGTCGGGTAGGGCATGCAGCCGATGGATCCGCTGTGACGACCACGAAGTTCGAAGGCGTGCCGGCGGTCATCGATCGACGCGCCGCCTTCGCGGCGTTGACCGATCAGCACCTCGACGCGGCCTATCGACTGGCCGGGATCATCCTGGGCGATCGGGTCGAAGCGGAGGATGCGACCCACGACGCCGTCGTGACCGCGTGGAAACGGTACGGATCGCTTCGGGATCCAGCCCGGTTCGAACCCTGGTTCGAGCGCATCCTCGTCAACACGTGTCGTGACCGACTGCGCCGCGAGCGCCGCCGACCCGTCGTCGAGATCGAGCCCGAACGCGACTACGGCCAGACCGCAGACGGCCTGAGCGGCGTCGATGACCGCCTTGTCCTTGACCGCGCGTTCGAGCGCCTGACCGGCGATCACCGGATCGTCGTCGCGCTGCGGTTCTACCTCGACCTCGGCGTCGATGACATCGCCGATCGCCTCGGCGTCCCCGCCGGCACGGTCAAGTCACGCCTCCATTTCGCGACGAAACGGCTGTACGCGGCGATCGCCGACGGGCCGGAGGATCCACGATGACGACGCCACAGACCGACGAGATCCTTCGCTCCTGGATCGCCACACGCGACCCGGGCCCGGCTCCCGCGACGCTTCGCGCGTCGGTGGAGCGGGCCACGCGCGACACCGGCCCCGCGCCGCGGGCGCGGCGACGTTGGAGGTTCTCGCTCGCCGTGGCGGCTGCGGTGATCGTCGCCGTCGGTGGGATCGCGCTGATCGCCTACCTCGATGCGGGCAGGACCAAGGTCGCCTCGCCGCCGTCGCCGATCGCATCGCCATCGATCTCGTCAGACCGTGTCCTCCCGGATCTCGGCGCGATCGAGGCCGGTCGATACGTCATGGCGGTCCGCGGGATGGGCGTCCACCTGACGGTCCCTGACGGCTGGTCCGGCAACGGGGGCGGCGTCAGCAGGGGGTCCTATGGCGCTGCTGACCAGGCGAACGTCACGGTCTCGTCGCCTGAGGTTTCGTACGTGGTCGCCGACGTCTGCGCAACCGGATCGGACGTCGTCCTCGCGCCGATCGGACCGGGCGTGGATGCACTTGCGAACGCCGTGTCTGCCCAGAAAGGGCTTCTGATCTCAGGTCCCACCGACGTACGCATCGGTGGTTATCCGGCCAAGAGACTCACGGTTTCCCTGTCGACCTCTTGCGATCGTTCCGTCGCACATCCGCTGTGGGCGGATCAGGCTCGCGTCTTCGGCTATTCGATGGGGCGCGGCCAGATCGCAAACGTGTACCTCGTTGACGTGAACGGCGATCGACTGGTCGTTACCAGCGACTACGGTGTCGATGCACCCACCGACGTGATCGCGCAGCTCCGGGCGATCGCCGCATCGATCACGATCGACCCAAGACCCGGGGCGGAGCCCGCGCGGACTCCGGAGCCGGGCGGCTGGCTCGCTGGTGGCCCGCACTCGATCGTCGTCGACGGCGTCCCGTTGTCCTTCAACGTGCCGTCGCTCGCGACCGACAGCGGCTGGAACCTGTATCGCACGCCGGAGATCACGAAGGACACGGGCGGATCGCAGGACGCCGAGGCGATGATCTACTGGACCGCGTATCCCGAAGGTCGATATGACAAGCGATGCACCGAGTTCGACCTGCCGGATCGCGGTTCGCTGGCCGACCTCGCGTCGGCCGTATCGAGGGCGCCAGGGACCACCCTCATCACGGCGCCTGAGAACGCGACCATCGGCGGCCGACACGCCGAGCACGTCGTCGTCCAGGTGCTCGAGGACAAGGGCTGCGATCCGAAGTACTTCTTCACGTCAGAGCTTCCTGGCGGCGGCCCGGGCTGGTGGGAGACGAAGGTCGACGCGACGATCAGCGTGTGGCTCGTGGACGTCGACAAGGCGCGGCTCTTCATCGCGGCCGCGTGGAAGCCGTCCGCACGGGACGAACTGATCCAAGAGGTCCAGGACATCGTCGCCTCGATACGGTTCGAGTAGGGAACGATCGTCGCTGGCCAGCGAACGGCGCTCCGGTAGCCTGTCGCGGCATGTTCAAGCTTGACGAAGCCAGATCCATCGACCGCCCGGCGGCGGAGGTCTGGGATGTGCTCGTCGACTTCCCGAACGTCCCGCTCTGGGAAGACGGCGTACTGGAGGTACGCCAGACATCGGACGGGCGCCCGGCGCTAGGAACCACGTTCGTGGCCCGCCGCGTCTTCGGCGGTCGCGAGAGCATGGTCGACTGTCGGATCATCGAGTGGGAGGGCGGACGCGTCGCGACGATGGAGATCATCGGCGGTCCGGTGCGTCGCGCGGCGGCCCGTTACCTCGTGGAGCCGACGAGCGAGAGTGCCTGTAGGGTCGAGTACTCGATCAACGGCGAGCTGCAGCCTCGCCTGGCCTGGCTAACGCCGCTCATACCCCTCATGGGCCGACGACTCGTCCGGTCCAATCTCGCCCGGCTCGAGCGACTCGTCGAAGACCGGGCGAGAGTGGTATCCCAGCGTTGACGGT
>DATNFQ010000261.1:0-4293 GCA_035606295.1 Patescibacteria group bacterium | reverse complement strand
GTTGTTGGTGTCGAGGCTCCAGCCGAACACGTTCTTGTAGAACTGCTGCAGTGCGCCGCCGTCCTTGCCGGTGACCTCGACGTGGTTGACTTTGGCTCCCATCGGGGACCTCCTTCGCTCGCGGCGGCTCACGATCGACCGCCCCGTATCAGCACGACGAACGGGAAGGTGCGGAATCGACAACCGGGGTCGGCCGGCGACGCGCCCACTGATCCGATGGGTTATGGCGAGAGTTTCACGGGGAGATCGTTGTACAGCGCTGACCTCTCCACTCGGGCGAAGACGACGCCTGACTCGTCACCGGGTGCAGATCCTGCCCGGGAAACCGGTGTTGGTACGCCATGACGGTCTTCGGGTGAAACTTCTGCCAGAACGCGGGAACGTGGGCCGAGCGGCCCCAGGGCGCCTCCGGCGGACGGCACGCGGCCGCCGTCAGGGCAACGGCCGCCAGGCTTGCCCGAGCAGGATCGCGAGGGCGACCAGCACCGCCCCGAGAGCGACGAACAGCACGCTGACTTCCATGATCTCGGGCTTGGTGATGAGGTTCGTCGGCAGGTTCGCGAACACCTTCTGGAGCTCATCGGCGCTCGCCGCGGGGTAGTACTCACCGCCGGTCGCCTGGGCGACGGACATGAGCGTGTCCTCATCGATCGCCCGCCGGAATCCGCCGCCGCCACCACCGAACCCGCCGAAGCCGAACGGATCGTTCGGTTCGTTCCCGAGGTACTGGATCCCGCAGGGCGGCCGCTCGCTGTTCGGGTCGTCCGTGCCGAAGCCGATCGTATACACGCGGACGCCCCGCGCGGCGGCCTCCGAGGCGGCATCGGATGGAAGCGGCCCGGCGTTGCTCGCACCGTCGGTCAGCAACACGATGATCGCCGGGGCATACGCGCCGCGGGGGAGCTGGGGCGGCGCGTCCGTCGATGGGCTCGCATCGGGTTGGACGGGAGCGACGCTCTTGTCGACCTCCGAGATCGCGTCGAGCGACTCGATGATCGCGGCGCCGATCGCGGTCCGTCGACCGGTCGTCAGGCTGTCGATGACGTCGAGCAGGACCTCCTGGTCGGTCGTCGGCGTCTGGACCACTTCGGCGAACCCGGCGAAGGCGACGATGCCGATCTGCGTGGAGTCCGTCTGGCGGTCGATGAACGACGAGGCGGCGGACTCCGCGGCGAGCAGCCGGTTTGGCTGGATGTCGGTCGCGCACATGCTGCGCGAGACGTCCATCGCGAGGATGACGGTCGTCCGCCCGGCGGGGACGTTCACCACCTGGACCGGACGCGCGAGCGCGACGACCAGGCTGGCCAACCCGAGCGCGAACAACGCGAACGGCAGGTGGCGCCGGACACGCGACGATCCGCCGACGGCTTCGCGGACGAGCGAGATGCTCGAGTAGCGCAGGGCCGGCTTACGCCGGCGCAGCAACCACGCCCGCGCCACGACCAGCACGACGATCCCGCCAAGGAGGGAGAGCGCCCATGGCGCGAGGAAGTCGGTCATGGCATACGCCCGAACCAGAGCAGGCTCGCCAGCCCGCCGAGTGCCAGCAGCCCGAGACCCGCCCCGGCGATGAACGACGTGAGCTCGGTCGCCTCGGGACGGATCACGAACCGTGTCTCGATGTCGTCGTAGATGCCCTTGAGCTGGTTCGGTTCGGATGCTGCGTAGTACGTGCCGTCGGTGATGTCGGCGATCTGGCGGAGGGCCGACGCATCGAGCGCGCTGTGGACCCGGAACCCCTCCACCTCGAGCGTCGTGCCAGCTTGCGTCCCGAGACCGACCGTGAAGATCCGGATCCCGCGATCCGCTGCGCCTCGGGCGGCACCGATCGGGTCGGGCTGCTGGTTGTTCTCGCCGTCGCTCAGCAGGACGATCGCGGCCGGCGCGAATGTGCCGGGCGTGACGACCGGCGGCAGCTGGTTCGGGTCGGGTGACGTGTTCGTGTAGTACCCGGCCTCGGGATCCCGATCGGCGGTCGCGATCGCGGTCATCGAGGACAGGATCCCGCGCGCGATCGACGTGCCTCGCTCCGGCCCCAGCCGATCGATCGCCGCGAGCACGGCGCTCTGGTCATCGGTCGGCACCGTCACCGAGAAGCCCGCGTCGCTGAAGGCAACGACGCCGATCTGGATCGACTTCGGCTGACTCGCCACGAAGGTGCGTGCGGCCGCCTTGGCGGCCTCCATCCGCGTCGGCGCCACGTCGGTCGCCGCCATGCTCCCCGACACGTCGAACGCAAGGACGACGGTCCCTTCGAAGCGCGGCACACCGATGACGCTCTCGGGCCGGGCCATCGCCACGACGAGGATCGTCATGCCGGCGACCAGCAGCGCCGCCGGGATCCTGCGTCGGATCTGTCGTCCTCTCCCCCCGCCGGGAGCGACTGCGGGCTGGAGCGGTCCGAGCGTCGCCGTGATCCGAGCACGACGTCGTCGTTCGCGCGTGACGTAGATGGCCACGCCGAGCGGGATGACCAGGAGCAGGATCAGGACCGCGGGCCAGATGAACGACATCGATCAGTGCCGCCGTCGACGGCGCCGAAGGGTCGCCATGCGCACGATGGCGTGGACGAGGTCCTCGTCCGTGCCGAGCGAGACCGCATCCACCCCAGCGCGCCGGAATGCATCGCTGAGCGTCGCCTCCCGGCGTTCCGCCGCCTCCTTGAACCTGCGTCGGAACGCCTTGTCGTGGGTGTCGACATAGAGCTGCTCGCCAGTCTCTGCGTCCTCGATAAGCAACGCTCCGACGTCGGGCAACTCAATCTCGCGCCGGTCGAACAGCCGGACGGCCATGACCTCGTGCCGTTGCGTCAGGAGGTTCAGCGGCCGCTCCCAGCCGGGCGCGCTGATGAAGTCGGAGATCACGAAGACGAGCGAGCGCCGTTTGATCGTCCCCTGCCCCGCCTCGAGCAGCGCACCAAGGTCGGTGAACGGGGATGACGGAAGCCGCGGCTGCTCCATGAGGTCGTTGATCAGCCGTAGTACCTGGATCCGTCCGCCGCCGGCGGGGATGGTCCGCTCGACGGCCCGGCCATAGAGGATCGCGCCGACACGATTCCCGCGCCGCGTCAGCAGCCGCGCGAGCGTCGAGACGAAGTCGATCAGGACGCTGCGCTTGAGTCGTTCGCTCTCGACCGAGCCGAAGTCGACGGACGGGCTCAGGTCGAGGAGGAACCACGCCGTGACCTCGCGATCCTCGACGTACTCGCGGACGTACGGCGTCGAGGTCCGGGCGGTGACGTTCCAGTCGATATAGCGGACGTCATCGCCCCACTGGTACTCGCGCAGGTCGGCGAAGTCGGTGCCGGTCCCGTGGAACAGCGTCCGGTAGTCGCCCTGGAGCAGGCCGTCGAGCCGGCGGACGACCTGCCAGTCGAGGCGCTGGAGGACGCGCTCAGGCGCTGACGACGCTGCCATGGTCGCGGAGCGGGACGACGGGGACGGGGATGCGATCGATGATCGTCGCCAGGAGCTGATCGCTATCGACGTCGTCCGACAGGGCCTCGAAGGAGAGGACGATGCGGTGACGGAGGACGTCGAGCGCGATGTCGACGACGTCCTCTGGGAGCGCGTAGTCACGGCCGCGGACGAAAGCGAGCGCTCGGCCCGCGAGGATCAGGTTGATCGATGCGCGTGGGCTGGCACCGAACGTGATGTAGCGGCTCAGCTCGCCGAGGCCGTTCGCCCCCGGCTCGCGCGTCGCCGTCGCGAGACGCACCGCGTACTGCATCAACGCCGGATCGACGAAGACCCGGTCCGCGGAACGCTGCATCTCGAGCAGCGTGTCCGTCGAGATGACCTGCTGGGCGCTCGGCACGTCGCCGGTCATCCGTTCGACGATCACGAACTCCTCGGTCGGGGTCGGGTAGCCGACCAGGACCTTGAGCATGAACCGGTCGATCTGGGCTTCGGGGAGCGCGTATGTGCCCTCCGTCTCGATCGGGTTCTGCGTCGCGAGGACCAGGAACGGGTCCGGGACCTTGAAGCTCTCTTTGCCGATCGTCACCTGCCGCTCCTGCATCACCTCGAGGAGCGCGCTCTGAACCTTGGCTGGCGCGCGATTGATCTCGTCGGCGAGGAGGAGGTTCGCGAAGACCGGCCCGAGCGTCGTCCCGAAGTCACCGGTCTTCTGGTTGTAGATGCGCGTCCCCACGAGGTCCGACGGCACGAGGTCCGGCGTGAACTGGATCCGCTTGAAGTCGCCGCCGATCGCCTCCGCGAGCGTCTTGACGGTCAGCGTTTTCGCGAGTCCCGGCACGCCCTCGACGAGCAGGTGGCCCTGCGCGAGGATCGC
>DATNFQ010000260.1:0-11701 GCA_035606295.1 Patescibacteria group bacterium | reverse complement strand
GAGAACGCGAGGACCCACGGCGTAGGCGGGCGAAGCCGCGAGCGGGACGACCCGCACGCGGTCTCGGCGCAGGTGGAGCAGCCTTCGCGCCGAGTCCGCCACGCCGTCGGTCCCGACCAGCACAGCGGCCGCGTCGCGTAGCATCCGGCCGCGAAGACGCTGCCCGAAGCGGGATGCCGCGCTTCGTTGGAACGCGTCGGGGAGCTGCCACGGGGCAAGGTCGAGGAGGGTCGCGACCGTCGGCAGGCGCGATGCGATCGGCAAGCCGCCACCGGCGGTGTGGTAGACGGCGCCTGCGGCACCGCCATCGACGGCTCGCCAGGCGGCGCCCAACGACGCGCCCCGCAGCAGAAACGGGTCGATCGTGAGCGCGCCCGAGCGGAGCAGCCGGCTCGGGGGCAGTAACCGCCGCCCGATCACCTCGAGGTTCGTGAAGCGGGTCGTGGGGTCGTCCTCGTCGCTCGCCAGCAGGAAGGCGAAGGACTCACCCGGCAGTGGGTCGGCGTCGAACGCTCCCAACAGCCCGTCGAGGTACGCCGCAGTCCGGGGAGCGCGCATCGGCTCCTGGAGCGCACGGACGTCGAGCACGACGCGGACGCCGGGCGGACGAGGGGTTGCTTCGGTCGTCTGGCCCAGCGTCACGTGGCCTGGCGCCGCTCCCGCCAGCGACCACGCAGGTCCTCGAGTCGAAGCTGGACGACGACGACCAGCGCCTCGACGACGATGCGCCGCGACATCTTGCTTTGGCCGACCCGGCGGTCCCTGAACGTGATCGGGATCTCGCGGACACGAGCGCCGAGCCGGCTGGCACGGAACGTCATCTCGATCTGGAAGACATAGCCACCCGCGTGGACGCCGTCGAACGGCACGGCGGCGAGCGTGGATGAGCGCCACGCCTTGAAGCCGCCGGTGAGATCGTTCAACCCGAGCCCGAGGACGGTCCGCGCGAACAGCGAGCCGCCCCGCGAGATCAGCCGGCGGCCGAGGCCCCAGTCGACGACGCCGCCGCCCTCCGTATAGCGCGACCCCATCACCAGATCAGCCGAGCCGTCGGCGATCGGTGCGATGAGCGCCGGGAGGACGCCCGGGTCGTGGCTGAAGTCGGCATCCATCTGGACGACGACATCCGCCCCGCTCTCGAGCGCGATCGCGAACCCATCGAGGTAGGCGCGGCCGAGGCCCTGTTTCGCAGCCCGGTGGCGGACGCGGATGCGCGCGTCGCTCGCGGCCAGCTCATCGGCGATCCGTCCCGTGCCGTCGGGTGAGTCATCGTCGACGACGAGGATGTGCGCCTCCGGCAGCGCGAGCAGGATGGCTGCCGTGATCGGACCGACGTTGTCGGCCTCGTCGTACGTGGGCAGGACGATCCAGGTTCCCGCCCCCCGGGCGCGGTCGCCTTCCATCATCGGGAAGGATACGGGCGGGGCGAGCGCGTCGAGGTGCTCAATGCGGCTCGATCACGACGGTGCGCGAGTACCACGTGGTCCCGACCCAGCTCGTGGCATGCACGAGGATCCGATACGTACCCGGTGTCGCATAGGCGCCGGTCGCCGTGCGCCCGTCCCACGTGCGCGAGTAGGTCCCAGCGTTGACCGACGTCCCCGTCCAGACCGGTTTCACGAGCGTCGTGCCTCGGTAGATCGCGACCGTGATGACGGCGGCGCGGCGAAGGACGACCGAGGCGCGGCTCGTCTGACCGGCGCGCGGGTCGAACGAGCTATCGCTCCACGTCACCGAGCGGATCGTCCGGTCGACCAGGACCTGGCGCCGGGCGACGGTCCGGTTACCGGCCGCATCGCGCCCATCGACCTCGAAGGTGAAACGCCCATCCGCGACGACCGCACCCGGACGTCGTCCATCCCACGTCACGGACCCGCTGGTCCGCGATCCGAACGCCCACGATCGCTGGATGGCGCCGGTGTGGTCGCGTACCCGGACGACACCCGAGATCCGGTCGGGTGACGACCAGGACAGCGGTAGCGTGTCGCTCCGGCCGTCGCCGTCAGGGGTCAGGAACGTGCGGGGTGTCGACTGCGAGATGCGCGGCGGCCGAAGGTCGACGACGACGTCGAACGCGCGTTGTGAGCGGTTCGCGGACGCGTCCTCAGCCCATACGGTGATGCGGTAGCGCCCCGGCGCGACGACCGCGGGCGTGGAGTCCTTGCCGTTCCAGGTGAAGGCTGGCGTCCTGTTGGCGACCGTACCGGTGCGCAGCTTCGGCCCGAGCGTGGTCCCCTGGATCGCCTGCACGATGTAGCCCCAGCGGACGAGACCGGTCGCGGTCACTCGGGCGGTGGTCGTGTCGAGGGTCCCGTCACCGTTCGGCGAGAACGCCGATGCGCTCACCGAACCACCGCCGATCGTCGGGGGGACGGTGTCCGTGATGAACTTGGCCTTGAGCATGTTCCACAGCTCGGGCTGGGTCCCGTCATACCCGAGAGCCCAGATCCCGGCGCCGCGCAGGCCGTAGGCATTGACGAGGTCGTATTTGCGCCCGAGTGCCCTGGCGTCGTCGACGTAGAGCTGCCGATACGGGTTCACGCAGCCGTACGTCGTCGTGCAGTTCTGGCGGCGATAGACCGTCCATGCCACGGCCTCGGTCGTGTCGTACTGCTTGCCGTGCGCGGAGAAGTACGGGAGCGCATTCACATACGTGACCGACGCCGACGCGCCGTAGCGCGTACCGCTGATGTTCCGGGCGTGGACCAGGTTCGTGTCTGTCGACCACGCTCGCCCGTAGTACGGCACGCCGAGGATCACCTTCGATGGCGAGACGCGGCTCGTATAGGCCGCGATCGTGTCGCGGATGTCGTAGCCGCCGCTGGTGAGCGGCGCCACGCTGCCGACCGGGCTGCTCGACGCGGTCCGGTAGTCGTAGCCCATCACGAACATCGCGTCGGCACCGGATGCGACCGCCCGCTCGATCGGGTAGTTGCCGATCCGGCCGAGAGTGTCGAACGTGATCTGATACCCGCGCGAGACCGAGTCGAGCTTCGTACGGATCTGCTTGATCAGCGCGACGAACTGCCCCTCCATCCCGGAGACGAGCGGCTCGAAGTCGAGGTTGACCCCGTCGGCACCGCGATCGCGGATCGCGCCGGCGATCTGCCCGGCGAGTCGGTCACGTGCCGTCCAACTGCTGAGCAGCGCCTGCTGCCGGGTCCTTCCGGACGAGTTCCAGGCGAAGCTCTGGACGGTCAAGACGACGCGCGTCCGCGTCGAATGCGCCTGATCGATGATCGAGGTCATGGCCGAGCTGGTCCAGCCCGACCAGCCCGTCGTGATCGAGCCGTCGGTGTTGTGTTTCCGGAGGTTTCCCGAACCATCCGCGCCGATCCCGAAGTAGGCGATCGTCGAGATCTTGTCGTACTGGATCCGCAGCGAGCTGCTGTTGACCTGCCAATACGGCAGGAACCCGAAGACCTCGCGTCGCAGCGCGCCCGGATCGATCCGTGCCTGCGGCTCAAGGACGCCGTCCTGGGCGGTCGAAGGGGCTGCGGCGACCGCGCTTCGCGCGTCGATGATGCGAGCAGGGTCCGTGATCGGCTGATCGATGGAGGGGGCCGCTGGCGCGTCCGACGTGCGCATGGCCACGCCATCGAGGCGTCCGGCCGGAAGGGCTCGCGCCATCACGCCACCGACCGCCCACCGATCGGTCGCCCTCGGGCGGAATGGGACCGTCACGCGTCCACCCGCCTTGAAGGCGATCCGGTCGTGCTCATGCGCCAACGCTTCTTCCCACTGGATCGTCGGCTGGAGGCCAGCGCTCGTGTCTGATCGAGCGCGCGTGGCCGTGGCCGCCGTCGGCGACGCGCTGTACGCCGCGGCAGGGACGGCGGCTTGGGCGAGCAGCAGGGCAGCGAAGGCACCGGTCGCGAGGAGACGTCGGGGCGACCGACCTGCGGGGCGCGGGGACGGGACGGGCAAGACGGACCTCGGCTTCTGGGATGGCGACCGTATTCGTCCGCACATCGGCCGGACAAGGCTCCGAAGGTCCCGACACGGACCGGTACGGTGTGGTCTGGTGGGCTGTGCGCAGGTCCCTAGCGCAGCGGGATGGAGAGCGTCGTCGACTGCCAGATGCCCGCCGAGTCCGCGGCCTTGACCGTCAACTTGGCCGTGCCCGCGGGTCCGCCGTTCCGCATCGTGAGCGTGGCGCTGTACGTGCCGGCCGACGTGCGCGTCAGCGTCACGGCCCAGGTCGCGACGCCGGGCTGCGCGACGTGGACGCGGGGCGCTGTCGAGAGCGCCTCCGCCGATGTCACGCTGATCGTGATCGACCGACCGCGCGTCGCGATCGATGCCGATGGCCGGATGCCGAAGGCGTTCATCTCGAAGCCGACGGACTGGACCGCCGTCAGCGTCCCGTCGGTCGCCGACACGAGCGACGTGTAGCGCCCGGTCGGGAGCATCGCACCCGCGTCGCCCAGCGCGTACCAGCTTAGGGCGGTCGTGCCGGCGGGGGTGTCGACACCGTCGAGCAGCGTCGCGACCACGACGCCCGCCGCGTTGTGGATCGTCCAGGTGACGGTCGCCGGTCGCTGGAGCGCGAACGACAGCCGCGTGCCCGTCGACAGCGCGTCGCGGTCCTGCGGGTAGAACACCGCCTTGGACGACGTCACCGACCCGAGGATCGCAGCGACCGTGACGGAGCGGGTGACCGAGGGTCCGACGTTGCCGACCGCATCGCGTGGGATGAGCCGGACCTCGTACGTGCCATCCGGGACGACCGATCCGTCGTTGGCCTTGCCGTCCCAGGTCAGCGACGCAGTCGTGGTCGGCGTGGGGACACTGAACGAGCGTAGGAGCGTCCCGCCGGCGTCACGAACGTAGGCGGCAACGGAACCGGGTTCGGACGCCGTGCCGGCAAAGGCCGCCGCATCGCGGACGCCGTCACCATTCGGGGAGATCCATGTGTCGGCGTCTGCGGCAGGGGTCACGCCCGACAGCGTCGGACCGGTCAGGTCGACCCTGACAGTGCCGGTCTTGTAGCTCGCGTTCGACCAGCCGTCGGTCGCATCGATCCGATAGCTGTACGTGCCGTCGGCGACCGGGGCACCGTCGACGAGCCCGTCCCATGTGGCCACGGGGTCGGCGCTCTGACCGGAGGACTCGTGAAGCGTCGTCCCGTCCACGTCGCGGAAACGGATCGTCCAGTGGGCGGATTCGGACAGGGCCGCTCGGATCGTCGTCGAATCGGCGATCCCGTCGTCATTCGGCGACAGGACCGGCGCCGCCGGGTCGACCGCGAGGACGCGAGGCGGGAGGCTGTCGCGCGGCGTGAGGTCGGTCGCACGCATGAACCCGTGGACCGTTGCGTCGTCGAGCCGCGCGACCTCGACGAGCGCGGCACCCGCCGGCCCGGTCTGCGTCGGACGCGCGATGGTGGCGAAGCGCGCATCGAGTGCCTGCGGAGCGGCGGTCTCGGGCGCACCGGCGACCGCTGTGTCGATGTCCGGCCAGAGCGGCGCGTCAACGACCTTGGCTGAGGCACGGCCGGGGACCTGGAGCGTGGCGGGATCGCGGCTCGTGTCGACGGTCCCGACGACCATCCGCGTCGTCAGTGTCGGCGTCGTCACGAGCGATCGATAGAAGCCGGTCGACGTGCCCTCGGGATCCATCAGGGCGCGGACGCCACTCGTGCGGGTCGACGTGAAGCTGCTCACATGGCCGTTGTTGTCGGGCGCCGCCCGCCACAGTTGCTCGATGGTCTGATCCGTCGTGAACAACGCGCGGATGTAGTCGGCAGGGCCGTGATGGCCATCCGCGATCACCGCTTGTGCGTTAGAGGCGAGGAAGCCGGCCGCATAGTTGCTGATCCGCTGGCGAGCGACACCGACGGTCGGTTGTGGGTTGCCCGGCTCCGAGTTGCCCGACGCGTAGCAGAGGTTGTGCAGCAGCACGATCGCGTTCGGCGCCAGGTCGAGTGACTTCATGTACGGCTCGCCGTAGTACTTGTTTTCGTAGTCGGAGAGCTTCCCGTCGCCGTTCAGGTCGGCGTTCAGGCCCATCCCGTCCTTGGTCGTGTACTGCGGGTCGTAGGTGTATGGGCTGGGCCAACCGTTGCCGTGGCCGAAGTAGATGAGGATCGACGCTCCGACCGCCGCCGTCTTTACCCGCGACCACGTCGCGTTCGGGCTGTAGACCTTGACGACGTTCGGGGTGTACTTGAGCGCCTCGGCGTACGCGGCGTCGGCGTACTTGCGGTACGTAGGCGTCGTGCCGTGGGTCGCACCGACCACGATGACGACCTTCGCGGGAGTGCGCGCCGCCGCGGCATCGGCAGCCGGGGCGTTCCCGAGCGCCGCGAACGAACCGGCGAGCGCGAGCACGGCGATGGCAAGGGGACGACGCACTGGGGCTCCACGTCATCGGGGTGACTGACCTGCGAAGCGTCGCTGCGAACGACGAGCGACTCCATCGCAGCAAGGTCCGCTGCGGCCTAGCCCCTTCGGAGCACTGAGATGTGTGGTGCGGGGGAGTCCGGTGGGGTCCGGTGCGGTCGGTCGCGGGTCAGTCGCCGGCGCGAAGCCGAGCGACCAGCTCGGCCAGTGATGGATTCGAGCGGTCGCGGTCCGATAGGATCGGTCGTCCGTCGGGCGTCGGGACGGGGAGCGGCCACGGGACCGCGGCGAGCGGGTCGTCCCAGGCAAAGCCACGCTCGTCGGTTCCGTCGTACTCGGTCGTCACGAGGTAGACGAGCTCGACCGCCTCGAGCGCCAGGAAGCCGTGTGCCACTCCCGCTGGGATCTGGACCCATCCGTCCGCGTCCAGGACGCGTGTCTCCACTCGAGGCGCCTCGCCACCGTCGAGCATCGGGCGCGTGTCGACGAGCGCGATGAACGCCCGGCCAGATGCTATGACCCAGCGGTCAAGTTGATGTCGATGGAGGTGCAGCCCGCGGAGCACGCCGGGCGACGAGGTCGAGAGGTTGGCCTGGACGAAGCCGGACGTCGTCCCCTCGGCCGCCCCCGCATCCGAAGCCTCGATCCACCCGACGGTAGACGCCCGCCACAGTTCGCGGAAGGCACCACGCTCGTCGGCATGGCGCTCGACCGTCCCGAAGCGAACGCCGGGGATCGTCTCGGATGCTGCTTCGGTCATCGAACGGTCGCGGCCCGCCGCCGACGGAGGACGGGGACGTAGTCGGCGAGAGCCGTCTGCCATGATCGCATCGGCTCACCGCTGACCGTGGGCGTGGGTTCGAGGACACCCCATCGGGGCGGGGTCGACGCGCGTTCCCACGTCGAGGCGGGCACCTCCTCGATCTCGACGACGAGTCCGAGTTGGCGGAAGACCTCGGAAGCCCAATCGGCCCGGGATGCCACCCCGGCGTTGACGATGTGATGGATCCCGCCCATATCGCCGGAACCCAGCAGGTCGGAGATCGTTTCGGCGACGTCCTGGGCGAACGTCGGCGACCCGTATTCGTCGCCAACGACCTTCAGCGGCTGCCCCGCGAGGCTGGCTCGCTCGGCGGCAGCCAGGATCTTCTCGGGAAAATCGTCACCGGGCATGCCGTAGAGCCACCCGGTTCTTACGATCGCAAGCCGCGTGGGCTGCGCGCCGTATGCCGCGGCGGCGGCATCCTCACCCGCCAGTTTCGAGGCGCCGTACGGGTTCGCCGGGGACGGCTCGTCGTCCACTCGATACCCACGGTCATGGGCGCGGTTCCCGTCGAAGACCTCGTTGGTGCTGACCTGTATGAGGTCGATGCCTCGGTCGACCGTTGCCAGGGCGACGGCCCGGACCGCGTCGCCGTTCCGGCGCTTGGCAAGATCGGGATCTCGCGCGCAACCGTCCACATCCGTCCATGCGGCTGTATGGATGACGACCTCGGGCCGATCGCGGTCGAGCAGCCGCCCGATCGACTCGGGAGCGTCCAGGTCGAACTCGTCGCGGGTCCAGGCGATCGGGCCCGCGGGGCCGGTGAACGGCGCATCGCCGAGGGCCGTGACGAGCGCACTGCCCAGCCGCCCGCCGGCGCCGGTGACGGCGACGCGCATCAGCCGGCGGACCGCAGACGCGACCCGTACTGGCGCTCGTAGTACGCGTCCCAGTCGCCGGAGCGCGCCGCCCGCCACCATCCCTCGTTGGCCACGAACCAGTCGACGGTCTGTCCCAGCCCATCCTCGAACGCCGTTCCTGGCGACCAGCCGAGCTCGGTGAGCCGCGTCCCGTCCATCGCATAGCGTCGGTCATGCCCGGGCCGGTCCTCGACGTGGCGGACGAGCGACCAGGGCTTGCCGAGGCGATCGAGCAATAGACGCACGACATCTCGGTTCGCCATCTCGACGCCACCGGGGATGTTGTAGGTCTGGCCGCTGACGCCGTGGCGCAGCACGTGGTCGACGGCTGCGGCGTGATCCGCGACAAATAGCCAGTCCCGACGCTGGAGCCCATCGCCGTACAGCGGCAGCGGCTGATCGTCGATCGCGTTGGTGACGAAGAGGGGGATGAGCTTCTCCGGGTGGTGATACGGGCCGTAGGTGTTCGAGCCACGGGTCACAACCGCGTCGACCCCATGCGTCACGACGTAGCTTCGTACGAGCAGCTCCCCAGCGGCCTTCGCCGCCGCATAGGGCGATCGAGGACGCAGCGGATCGTCCTCCCGGGAATAGCCCTCCTCGACCGAGCCGTAGACCTCATCGGTCGAGACCTGCAGGAACCGTGGCGCCTGCGACGACGACCGGACAGCCTCAAGGAGCACGTGCACACCGATGACGCCGGTCCGCAGGAACGCCTCGGGGTCGAGGATCGACCGGTCCACGTGCGATTCCGCGGCGAAGTTGACGACCGCGTCGGCGACGGCGACCAGCGGCTCGACGACGGCAGCGTCGGCGATATCACCCCGGACGAACTGCAGGCGAGCGGCCATCTCGGGGTCATCGCGGATCGTGGCGAGGTTCGCCTCGTTGCCGGCGTACGTCAGCTTGTCGAGGACCGTGATCTCCGTCCCGTCGCGGCGGGCGAGCACGTCCCGGACGTAGCACGAGCCGATGAAGCCCGCCCCGCCGGTGACCAGCAGTCGCTTCGGGTCGATCGCCATCACGCGCGTCGCGCGCCCATCACCCGAGCGGACGCTCCACGGGCGGCGCCAAACGGCCGGTCGCATCGTCGTCGCGCGCCAGCTCGGCGGCGCGCATCAGCGACGGGACCGTTCCGGCGTCGGTCCACTGACCCTCGTAGATCCGGGTGAAGAGCCGGCCGTCCGGGATGTAGTGGTTCAGCACGTCGGTGATCTCGAACTCGCCGCGACCCGATGGGGCGAGCCTGTCGATGACACCGAATGCATCGGGGCGGAGGAAATACACACCGATCGGGATCAGGTCGCTCTTCGGCTGCTGGGGCTTCTCCTCGAAGCCGATGACGCGCCCGTCCGCGTCGAACTCTGCGACCCCGAACCGCTCAGGGTCGGGCACGCGATACAGCAGGGCACCGGCGCCGAAGTCGCTGCTCTCGAACTCGGTCGCAACGTCCGCGAGCTCCGGTCCGCGGAGGATGTTGTCGCCGAGGACGCAGCAGAACGCCTCGGCGCCGACGAAGTCCCGGGCGAGACCGATCGCCTGAGCGATGCCGTAGGCACCGGCCTGATAGCGGTACGTCAAGTCGAGGCCGAAATGCGAGCCGTCGCCGAGCAGCTCGACGACGTCACCGACGCTCTTGCCGCCGACGATGACCAGCACCTCGCGGATACCCATCCCGGCGAGCGTCTCGATCGGGTAGTAGATCATCGGCCGGTCGTAGATCGGCAGCAGGTGCTTGTTGGTGACGATCGTCAGCGGGAACAGGCGAGTCGCCGTCCCGCCGGCAAGCACGATGCCCTTCATGGCGCCGAAGCGTAGCAGCGGCGGGTAGGACCGCCGGGACTCAGCGCGGGCTGGCGGATGGACGCGCCGAGCGCGGCTGGCACGGTTGCTCGCCCTCGGGCAGGGTGCTGCCCCCGTTCGCGTTGCAGTCGACCGGCTGCTCCCCGACCGGTGGCAACCCACCCTGGTAGTCGAGGACGACGAGCACGAATTCGAGCTTGTCGAAGTCGGCCGCGGGCTGGAGGTACGCCGTCTGGACGACTGCGTTCGCGTCGCGGCGCACATCGACGACCTGCCCGATGAGGAGACCCTTCGGATAGGGCGAGCGAACACCAGCGCCGAGCTCGATCCCGGCGGATACGA
The DNA here is from genome assembly GCA_035606295.1 of Patescibacteria group bacterium. Lineage (GTDB taxonomy): Bacteria > Chloroflexota > Limnocylindria > Limnocylindrales > CSP1-4 > SPCO01. The sequence goes on along the minus strand of DATNFQ010000260.1, from coordinate 1,529 downwards.
CCTCATCCCCGATCGAGATCTTCTCGCCCGAGTCGATCTGGTCCATGACGAGCACGCCGCCGAGCTGGCCGATGACGCGGCCGGCGGCGGCGTTGGACACGAGCTGGCCGATCACGGTCGACGAACCGTCGGTGAGGAGCACGATCGATGCGCTGTCCGGCCCGACGCTGGTCACACGTCCGGCCAGCGCACCACCGCCCGCGACAACGACGTCGCCTTCCTTTATCCCGGCATTCGAGCCCTTGTCGATGCCGATCACGCGCCGGAACTCGGAGGAATCCCGGGAGATGACCGCCGCGGCCGCGGTCTTGTAGTCGAAGCCGGCGCGAAGCTGCAGCAGGTCGGTGAGCTGCTCGTTCTCGCGGGCGATCTCCTGGAGCCGGGTGTTCTCGACGTTCAGCCGATCGTTCTCCTCATGCAGCGTGCCGTTGTCGACGCGCAGCCGGTCGATCTCGGCGATCGACGCGCCGATCGACGCGACCGTGCCGGCCACGGAGTCGAGTGCGCCCTGGATCGGCCGGAACGCGAAGCCGACACCGTCCTGCACCTCGCGGACGTACGGGTTCGAGGAGATCGCCATCAGCACGAGGCTCACCGACACGAGGATCGTGAAGGCGACGGTGCGGCGGCGGTTGATGCGTTCGGTCGGTACAGCAGCCATAGGGGAAGTCGAATCATCGACCGGCGGTCAACCGCCGGCCAGTGGGTCAGCGCGGCGGCCGCGAATAGGTCTCCGCAACGAGGACCCGGTCCATCTCGTCGAGCTCCTCGAGCACGACGCCGGTACCGCGAGCCACGCACGTGAGCGGGTCGTCGGCGATATGGACCGGCATCTGGGTCGCCTCGGCGATCCGTCGGTCCAGCCCTGCGAGGAGGGCGCCACCGCCGGCCACCACGATGCCCTGATCCATGATGTCGGCCACGAGCTCGGGCGGCGTCTCCTCGATCGTGTCCTTCACCGTGTCGATGATCTGTGCGACCGACGGCTCGATCGCCTCGCGGATCTGATCGGCTCCTACCTCGACGCTGCGTGGCAGACCGGTGAGCAGGTCACGACCCCGGAGCGTCACGCGCTGCGCGTCCCATTCACCCGGGTAGGACGAGCCGATCGCGATCTTGATGTCCTCGGCCGTCCGTTCGCCGAGGAACAGGTTGTACTCCCGCCGGGCGAACGTGACGATGTCCTGGTCCATCTCGTCGCCACCGATGCGGATCGAGCGGCTGACGACGATGCCACCGAGCGAGATCACGGCGACCTCGGTCGTTCCGCCGCCGATATCGACGATGAGGCTGCCCGACGGCTCGCTCACCGGGAGCCCGGCACCGATCGCGGCGGCCATCGGCTCCTCGATCAGCCGCGCCCACCGAGCCCCGGCGTTCAGGGCAGCGTCGCGGACAGCGCGCTTCTCGACCTCGGTGACGCCGGACGGGATGCCGAGGAGCATCCGCGGACGCGGGATGAGCCCGATCCGGTCGTGGACCCGGTTCACGAAGTACTTGATCATCTGCTCGGTGACGTCGAAGTCGCT
>DATNFQ010000259.1:0-2996 GCA_035606295.1 Patescibacteria group bacterium | reverse complement strand
TGTGCCAGGACGTGTGTCACGTGCTCCGCAACCACGAGACCGAGCGCCCGTTGATGGGCCCGCGCTACCTCGTCCGTGCGGCCGGTCTCGAGCTGCACCCGATCGACCAGGCCGACCGCCGACCCTACCTGAAAGACAGCGGCGGCATCGGCTACTGCAACATCACCAAGTGCTGCACCGAGGTCTGCCCCGAGCACATCAAGATCACGGACAACGCGATCATCCCGCTCAAGGAGCGGGTCGCCGATGAGTACTACGACCCGTTGCGCTGGGCGTGGCGCAAGATGCGGGGTGAGGGGTCCGGATCAGGCGACCGCGTCGAGCTCCCCGTTCTCCAGGGCGAGCCGGCGACGCCCGAGCAGGCACCGGATTGATCTCGCCGCCGGCAGGGGAGGGACCGGCGTTCATCGTCCGCACCGACGGCGCGGCACGCGGTAATCCCGGGCCGGCCTCCGCGGGCGCAGCGCTGTTCCGCGCCGATCGCCCCGATGCGCGTGATCCGCGGGCCGTGCCGGACGCCTCGATCTCCGACTATCTCGGGATCCAGACGAACAACGTGGCCGAGTACACCGGCGTCGTCCGGGCGCTCGAGCTCGCGCGTGACCTGGGGGCCACCGAGGTGCACTTGCTGCTGGACTCCAAGCTCATCGTCGAGCAACTCTCCGGACGCTGGCGTGTCAAGGACGCGAAGCTGATCCCCCTGTGGGCTGCCGCCCGCCAAACGCTCCATGGATTCCGGCGCTGGACGGCGACCCATGTACCGCGGGCGCAGAACACCGTCGCTGATGCGCTCGCCAACGAAGCTATCGATCGGACCGTGGCCGGCGGACCGGCCTCCGTCGTTCGGCGACCGGAGCGTGTCTGAGGGAGGACGCGATGGACGACCCGGGCTACGGCGCGATCGATGACGCGAGGGTGTGGCTGCGCACCCACTGGCAGCTGATCGCAGCGCCGCTGCTGACGCTGGCGATCATCGCCGGGGCGTCGATCTGGCTGCGGCCGAAGGCCGGCCCCTCGGGCCCCGTCAATGTCGATAACCCCGCCGGCATCGTCGAGGGCAAGCCATATGCGCCCGTGATCGATCCAGCGGATTTCACCACCGTCGTCGACAACACGTACTTCCCGCTTGTGCCTGGGACCACGACGACCTTCCAGCAAGGCACCGAACGAGTCGTCACCACGGTCACGGCCACGACCCGGACGGTGATGGGTGTGACGACCGTGGTCGTCCGCGATAAGGGCTTCCAGGGGGACCAGCTGACCGAGGACACCGAGGACTGGTTCGCGCAGGACGGCGAGGACAACGTCTGGTATTTCGGCGAATCGACGGCCGAGTGTCTCAACGGCGCCGTCACGAGCCAGGCGGGATCGTGGGAGGCGGGCGTGGACGGCGCCCAGCCCGGGATCGTCATGCTCGGCCAACCGGATGTCGGTGACTACTACCGGCAGGAGTACTACCAGGGCCATGCCGAGGACGTCGCCAGGGTCCGCGAGGTCGGCGCGACGATGAACGTCGGCGACACGACGTACGAGAACGTGCTCGTCACGGAGGACTTCTCGGCGCTCGAGCCCACCGTGCTCGAGCACAAGGGCTATGCCCGTGAGGTGGGGTTGATCCGCGAAGGCCCACCAGGCGGCAGCGGCGTCCACCTCACCCAGGCGACCGTGACCGAGCCGAAGGCCTCGGATCCCACGACCCTCTGCCAACCGTAGCGATCGCCCCCGGGGTGACCGCAACGCGGTTGTAACGCGGCAGGACGAAGGTCAGGGGAACGGATCGCCCGACCCGGGCGTACGGTGGACGCGATCATGCAGCTCGCAACCCGGGGGGTCGCGATCGTCGCGGCAGTGGCCGTCGTCACCGGTCTGGCCGCCTGCTCGGATAACGTCGTGAAGAGCCCGGCCGTCCCGAGCACTGCTGCGAGCACCCAGCCGTCGCCCTCGGCGAGTGCCGTTGCGCCGTCCCCGAGCACGGTCGAGCCGTCGCCATCGGTCGCGCTGGCGAGCCCTTCCGTCGCGCCGACCCTGGCACCGACCGCCAACCCGGCAAAGGTGGTCAAGGGGAGTGCCTACCGACCGGCGATCGATCCCGCCGCCTTCACGACTGACATCTCGAACCCGTATCTCCCACTGGTGCCGGGCACGGTCTGGACGTACAAGAGCGGCAACGGGCGGGTGGTGACCGCGGTCACGGCGGACACGAAGTGGATCATGGGGATCAAGACCGTGGTCGTTCGGGACCGAGGGTTCACGAATGGCGAGCTGAGCGAGGACACGCTCGACTGGTTCGCCCAGGATGCGGCCGGGAACGTTTGGTACTTCGGTGAGAACACGGCCGAGTGCGCAGGCGGCCGGATCACGAGCCGTGCGGGAGCATGGACGGCAGGTGTCGACGGAGCACAGCCCGGCGTCGTGATGCTCGCTCAGCCGAGCGTCGGCCAGTACTACCGCCAGGAATACCTGCGTGGCGAGGCCGAGGACGTCGCCCGCGTGCTGAAGACCGACGGATCCCTCAAGAACAGCGGGACGACATACCAGGATGCGGTCGTGACCGAGGAGTTCACCGCCCTCGAGCCGGGTACGGTCGAGCACAAGTCATACGTGCCGAACGTCGGACTGATCGAGTCGCGGGACGTGAAGGGCGGGTCCACCGTGGAGACGCTGACGGACGTCAAGACAGGAGTCCACGCCGGTTCGATGCCATCGGGTGGTCTCTGCCGGTCGTAGACGCCGACCGTCGTAGAATCGCCCAGTCAGCGAGCCGGTCGGATGGTCGCGCGACACCGATCGGGGTGACCCGCATCGGTGGCGTGAGGAAAGTCCGAGCTCCACAGCGCAGGGTGGCGGGTAACACCCGTCCGTCGCGAGACGAGGACCAGTGCCACAGTGACGATGCCGTCGCCGACCCTCGGGTCGGCGGCGGAGTGAAACGGGCAAACTCCACCCGGAGCAAGGCCAAATAGGAGGGCGCAACCCGTGCCGGGCGACCGGCCGGA
>DATNFQ010000258.1:0-4322 GCA_035606295.1 Patescibacteria group bacterium | reverse complement strand
CTCGCCACGGTGCCGATCGTCGGGGTCACCGATGGCGCGACCGGTCTCCGTGCCTGGCTGCCGGACGGGCGCGCGGTCCGCGTGATGCCGCCATCGGACCTGGCCGTCATGGCGTCGCTTGGCGCCGGTGACGCGGTCACGGCAGGCCTGGCGATCGCCCTCGCGGGCGGTGACGACCCACTCGATGGGTTCGTACTCGGCACCGCGATGGCCGCGTCGACACTGGATCACCTCGACGCCAGCGTGGATCGCGCCGCCGTCGAGCGTCTCCGGAAAGACGTTCGTGTGATCCCGCTCGATTCACGCCCGTGACGGGCCTACCGCGCGTCTGACCTCAGGATCGGACGCGTTCCATCGCGGGGTCGTAGAGCGGCTCGCGCATGACCTCGAACCCGACCCACCTGCCGAAGACCTCCACCTCTCCGCGGGTCCCGATCCCAGCGTCGGGTGGCAGATACGCGTACGCGATCGACTTCTCGACGGCGAAACCCTGGCCACCGCTCGTGATCCGACCGACGACCCGCCCATCGACCCGCACGGGCTCGTTGCCGAGGCAGACATCGAGCGCATCGTCGAGGACGAGACAGCGAAGCCGTTTCGTCGGACCCGCCGTCTTCGCCGCGACCAGCGCGTCGTGCGCCATCGCCGGCTCGGCCTTGTCCAGCGCGACCGCGAAGCCGAGTCCGGCCTCGTACGGGTTCTCGTCCGGCGTGACGTCGCTCGACCACACGCGGTAGCCCTTCTCGAGCCGTAGTGCATCGATCGCTCGGTAGCCGCCAGCGACCATCCCGTATCCGCGGCCCGCTTCCCACAGCGACGCCCACAGGGCGCGCCCGTACTCCATCGGTGCGTAGAGTTCCCAGCCGAGCTCCCCGACGTATGTGATGCGTAACGCGAGCAGCGGCACGTTCCCGAGACCGATCTCGCGCGCAGTGAGAAACGGAAAGCCCTCGTCGGACAGGTCGTCCCGGCTGAGCGGCGCGAGGATGTCGCGCGCTCGGGGTCCCCAGATGCCGAAGCAGACGCGCGACGACGTGATGTCGCGGATCTCCACCGATCCGTCCACCGGCAGGTTCGAGCGCAGCCACCCCAGGTCATGGTTGCCGTATGCCGTCCCCGTGACGAGCATGAACCGGTCGGTGGCGAGACGGGTCACGGTGAGGTCTGCCTGGATCCCGCCACGGGGGTCGAGGAGCTGCGTGTACACCACGGAGCCGATAGACCTGTCGACGTCGTTCCCGGCGACTCGCTGGAGGAACGCGCACGCCCCGGGCCCGGCGACCTCGATCTTGGCGAATGACGTCTCGTCGAAGAGGGCCGCGGTCTGGCGGGTGGCCAGGGCCTCAGCCGCGATGGCCGGGGACCAGTGATGGCCGGCCCAGCCGCGCGGCCGCAGCTTCTCGAGCCGATCGCGCCCGCCGAACCGTGGGTCATCGGCGTTCGGCTCGAACCAGTTCGGACGCTCCCAGCCCGACTTCTCGCCGAACACCGCGCCGAGCGCTGCCAGGTCGTCGTACGTCGGCGACGTGCGTAGCGGTCGTCCCGCCTGTCGTTCCTCGTTCGGGTAGTGGATGTCGTAGTAGGTCGCGTAGTTCTCGATGGATCGCGCGAGCGTGTAGGCCCGCGACCGGTAGGCCGCGCCGAACCGGCGGATGTCCATCTTCCAGAGATCGAGCTCCGGTTCGCCATCGACGATCCAGCTGGCCATCTGCCGGCCGATGCCGCCTGCGCCGGCGATCCCGTGCGCACAGAAGCCAGCCGCCAGCCAGAAGCCACGGACGTCGGACTCACCGAGGATGAACTCGTTGTCAGGCGTGAACGCCTCGGGTCCGTTGATGATCCGGCTGACCCGAGCGTCGGCCATCGCCGGCACCCGCCGGATGGCGCCCTCCATGATCGGCTCGAAGCGCGGCAGATCCGGGCCCAGGAGCTTGCCGTTGAAGTCGGCCGGGATACCGTCGAGCCCCCAGGGATCGGGGTCGCGCTCGTAGCCGCCCATGCACAGGCCACCGACCTCCTCGCGGAAGTAGACGAGGTTGTCGGGATCGCGGAGCTGCGGGAGGGTCGGCTCGATGCCCTCGATCGCTTCGGTGAACAGGTATTGGTGTGCCATAGGGATGATCGGGACGGTCACACCGACCATCCGACCGATCTCCGGCGCGAACATGCCGCCGGCATTCACGACGATGTCCGTCGCGATCTCGCTTCGTTGACCACGGTGCTCGACGGTCACACCGCTGACGCGCCCGCGCTCGACCGCGATGGCGACGACCCGCGTTTGCGTCCTGACCGTCACGCCTCGCTGACGCGCACCGGCCGCGAGCGCCTGCGCGAGACCCGACGGATCGAGCCAGCCGTCCGTGGGTAGCCAGACCCCGCCAAGGACGCCGTCGGTGGACATGAGCGGGAATCGGTCCTGGGCCTCCTGGGCATCGATGATGTCCATCGGCAGCCCGAACGTCTTGGCCCAGCCGGCTTGCCGTTCCAGCTCCTCCATCCGCTCTGCGGACGAGGCCAGACGGATCGAGCCGACCTCGTGCCACGACGGGTCGACACCCGTCTCATCACGCAACCGTCGGTACAGCTCGGAGCCGTACATCATCATCTTGGTGAGCGTCACGGTCCCGCGGAGCTGTCCGACCAGCCCGGCGCTGTGGAACGTCGACCCGCTGGTGAGCTCGGCACGGTCCACAAGGACGACATCCGGCCAGCCACGCTCGGCTAGGTGGTAGGCGATCGATGTACCGCCGACGCCGCCGCCGATGACCACCGCCCGGGCGTGTTCCATGGCCGCCTAGCCTATCGGGTCGGAGGGTCGCTGCTCCGCCGTTCCGTGCCGCGGCGCTGCGGGAGCGTCCTATGCTGTAGCAACGTCGCCGCGGGGGTCTGGAGGAGGCTGATGCGGTCGCTCGGACTTCGCTGCTTCGCGGTCGCCACAGTGATCCTCAGCGTGATCACCGGGTGCACCTCGGTAGGCCAGCCGGCCGGGACGTCGCCGGCTGCGGCTGTCACCGCGTCCAGCGCGGCGGGTTCCGCGAGCCCGTCGACGGAGGCCAGCCCGTCGGCAAAGCCCAGCCCGTCCGCGACACCGGTCCCGTCGCTTGCCTCGACGACCGAGCTCGCCGCCAAGGCACCGCCTGGTGCCACCTCCATCGACATGACGCCAGACGCCGACAAGCCCCGCTTCAAGCCCGACGCGGTGACGGTCAAGGCGGGGACAGCGACGTTCTTCCTGACGAGCGTAGCCCTCACCGGGACGTTCGGGCCGTTCCACGACATGATCATCGGCCCGGAGATCGGCACGCCGCTAGCATCGTCGCGCTCGGTCCAGCCCGGCACGTCGGCAGTCTTCACGGTCGAGGGGCTCGCACCCGGCACGTACCAGTTCTGGTGCAACACCAATACCGGGCACGGCCTTCATTACAAGCTGGGGATGGTCGGCACGCTCACCGTCACGCCCTGAGGACCGCCGGATGGCCAAGGTCGACCTGAGCGTCACCATCGCGCGCCCCGTCTCCGACGTGTACCGCGTCCTCACGACGCCCGAACTCACCGCCCGCTGGTCCTCGAACGCGATCGAGGAACACATGACGACGCCTGGACCGGTCCGCGTCGGATCGCGACGCCGCGCGACCGTCCGACGACCGGGCGGCGGCACCACGGAGAACGAGATCGAGGTGACGGCGATCGAGCCGGAACGATCGATGGCCGTGCGGAGCATCGAAGCGCCGGTCCCGTTCACCTCGTCCTGGACGTTCACGCCGGTCGGCGATGCGACGCGGGTGGACTGGCGGTGGGACTTCCAGCTGCGTGGCTGGATGCGACCGATCGACATCATCCTCGGCCCGGCGTTCGCCCGGACGTTCCGGCGCGATCTTGACCGCCTCAAATCGATGATGGAGAGCGGCGAGCTCTGACGCGTTCCGGTCGGATACGCTGCCCCCAGGAGGGTACGTATCAAGACCGTGACGCCGACCATCGAACAGGTCATCGCCGCCATCCCGGCATGGGTCGGCCGTGAGGTCGACGCTGAGCCGATCGCCGCGGGCCTCACGAATGCCAACTGGAAGGTCACGGTCGACGGGACGCCGCACTTCGTCCGCATCCCGGGCGCGGCGACCGACCTTCTCGCCGTGGATCGGGTGAACGAGCGGCACAACACCCGCGCGGCCGCGATCGCCGGCGTAGGGCCAGCCGTCCTCCACGAGATCCAGGACTGGGATGTCTTCGTCCTCGCCTGGGTCGATGCCCGGACGATGTCGATCGAAACCCTTGGGGCGCCCGGCATCCCGACTCGGGTCGCCGAAGCGCTGCGCCAGCTC
>DATNFQ010000257.1:0-3836 GCA_035606295.1 Patescibacteria group bacterium | reverse complement strand
GTGGACGCTCGGGCGATGGAGCCGGCCGATCGGGATCACGGCCACGATCTGGGTGATCTTCATCTCGATCCTGTTCATGCTCCCGCAGGCTCAGCCGATCAATATCAACACGTTCAACTACACGCCGATCGTGTTCCTCATCGTCCTCGGCGGGGCTGCCCTCTGGTGGGTCGTCTCGGCCAAGAACTGGTTCCACGGCCCCAAGGTCCAGGGGACCGCAGACGAGCTGGCCGCGATCGAGCGTGAGCTCGAGATGGAGGCCTGACCACCCTCGCTTCGGATACTCGAACGCCCGGCCATCGGCCGGGCGTTTCGTCTTGTCGGAGGTGCGCCGCTTCGGTTCGGTCTGGCGCTCCTAGAAGAGCATCGTCGTCCCGGTCGGGAAGACGAACTCGAATGCGGACGGTGGGAGGGAGGCATCGGGCTCGAGCTTGGTCACGACGGCGTCACGTGTCACCGTGCCGCCGATGGTCTCGACGAGCCGGACGATGACGCCGGTCGCCCGATCGACTGCGATCTCGATCGTGTGATCGGGACGGTCACCCGGGAGCTCGACGGTTCGCGGGTGCTCGCACCGGAGGTGGATCGAGGCGCGACCGGCATCCACGAAGCTGCCCGTGATCGTGCAGCGGCCCGTGGCAAGGACGTTCTGACAGAAGCCCCCCGGATGGACGAACGTGTCGGGAAGCGTCTCGAAGGGCAGTGCGGTCACGGGTTCGTAGACCCGGGCCATGCCGGGAAAGTCCGGATCGTCGAGGCCCCTTGGCCGATTGCGGATCGGGCGTTGCGTGCCCAGCTTGTGCTGGGCGACGTACGTCCTGACGATCTCGCCATCAGAGATCCAGATCTCGTATGGCCCGCCGACTTCCTCGCCGGGTCGGCTGGTCGTCACCTTGGCATCGCCTGGGTGACGGAGCATCACGTCGATCTGGGTGGCGTCATCGCCGCGGGTCGACACGACCCGCTCGACGATCCGCATCCGGAGCGTGGCGAACCGCAGCTCCGCGTCCCGCATGAAGTCGAAGAGCTCCTGGACGGTCGGGTCGCCAGGGCTCAGCGAAACGACGGCCGGGAATCGACGGCCTTCGCTCACGACGGCGACAGCGGCACGGTCCCAGAGTCGGGTGGTCATCGGGCGGGATTGTACCGGGCGGAGGGGGCATCGACGACACTTGACATGACAGCTACTACGTGTGACGATATATCAGACCACGACATATCGCGCCACGTAAGTCAGGAGTCGATCAGATGGATCAGCTTCCCGTCCGGCGTCTGTTCGGTCCAGCGGTCGCTATGGTCCTGTTCGGGCTCACGATCGGCGCCGTCGCCGCTTCCGGCGCGACCCACGCCTCGGCGCGCATCGTCGACGCCGCGGGTGACACGATCGGGTGGGCTCGCTTCGTCGAGGACGAGGCGGGTCGGTTGCACATCAGCGTCCAGGTCGAGGGGCTCGCCCCGGGACGGCACGGGATCCATCTCCACTCGGTCGCGAGCTGCGTCGGACCGGCATTCACTTCCGCAGGTGGCCATCACAACCCGCTCGGCATGGAGCACGGACTGGCGAATGCTGCCGGCGCGCATGCCGGGGACCTGCCGAACCTCATGGTGAACGTGATGGGGCACGGCCACCTCCAGGCGGTCTCCGACCGGGCTACGCTGTCGTCTGGTCCGGTATCCCTGTTCGATCGGGATGGGTCGGCCGTGATCATCCACGCCGCCATGGACGACCAGGTCACGAACCCGACCGGGAATAGTGGCGCTCGGGTGGCCTGCGGCGTCATCCGGCCCGCTTGAGAATGTCGATCCTGTCTCCCCACGCGAGGACGCTGCGATGAAGGATGAGGAACTCGATCTCGGACGGTTCGCTGAACCGTCGCTGTACATCCTCGTGTCCTTGAGCGAGGGCCCGAAGCACGGGTACGCGATCATGACCGACGTCGAAGCGATCAGCGGTGCGCCGATGGGGCCGGGAACGCTCTACGGGGCCCTGGCTCGTCTTGAGCGACGCGGGCTGATCGAGCCGCTCGAGGCGGTCGATCGACGCCGGCCGTATCGCCTCACCGGGCTTGGTGAGGCGACGGTTCGAGCCCAGATGGAGCGGCTGAGCGCGATCTCCAAGACCGGCTTGCATCGACTTCGGGAGACGTCGTCATGAGCGCCCTGGTCCGGCTGTACCCGCGTTCGTGGCGGGCCCGCTACGAAGACGAGTTCCTCGGCCTCCTGGAGGCTCGACCACCGACGATGCGCGACCGCGTCGACATCGTCCGCGGAGCGATCGATGCCCGCCGCGATCAGCGGTCGCCGAACCGATGGGAGAGGCCCGTCTGGGCGGCCGCCGTCAGCGCCATCGCGGCAGGCGGGCTCTGGATCGCATGGCTGGTGCTATCGGTCCAAGCGTTCAAGGTCGCCGAAGCCGATCCGATCTTCGGCTTTGGTCGGCTGCTCGCTACGTTGGCGGGGCTCGCGGCGGTCGCCAGCCACCTTTCACTCGGCTTCGCGAGTGTGGGTCGGATGCGCGGCTGGGGCGGCTACGCCGCAGCGATCGCAGCTGTCGGCTTTTTCATCACGGCGATCGGTGGTGGGGCGGCCGCGTTGTTCGCCCTCCTCGGATCGATCGGGCTCGCGACGGCGGTCGCCGGGCGGACGGTGCCCAGCATCGTCGCCGTGCTGTGGGTCGTCACAGTCGTTGGCGTCTTCAATGCCTTCGCCGCCTTGGTGCGTACCCAGTGGACCGATCCGTCCGTCATGTACCAGGCCATCCCGTTCGGCATCGTTTGGGTCCTCGTCGGCCTGACGATAGGGCTGCTCGGGATGCCGAGCGCCGTCGCCGACGGCGCCTCGACGGGATCGGAGGGATGAGGTGTGGAGCTCGACGCCGCCCTCGGAGCCTGATGCTGGACTGAGCACTGAGATCAGGCCGCTGGCGTCGGCGGCTCTCCGTGCGAGCCGCGCCACCGTCACGACCGGGTTCTCGCGGCGCACCCTGCTGCGCCGCGCGCTCGGAGCGACCCTCGGCCTCCTGGCGGTCGAGGCGGTCGCCGGCACGCTCGGCTTCGCCTGGTCTGCAGGCAAGGGCGGCGGGGGCGTCGTCAGGATCGGCACCTTCCATGAGTTCCTCACGGCGAACGGGTCGTTACCTGTCGGCGAGGGCTTTCCCGCGTATGTCGCCGAGGCGAAGGCGTTCATCGTCGTGATCGATCCCGACCGTGTCGGCTGGTTCGAAGGAGAGGACGAGACGGGCGATGGGAGTGCACTGAACGTCCGTGCGCTCTACCAGCGCTGCCCGCATCTCGGCTGCAAGCCGAACCCCTGCATCGAGGACTTCTGGATCCACTGCCCGTGCCACCAGTCGCGCTATGACCGCCTGGGGACCAAGGTCGATGGTGTCCGGTACGGCCCCGCCGCGCGGAGCATGGATCGCTTCGGGACCCGGATCGACAAGGACGGCGTACTGTTCGTCGACCAGACGAAGCTCACGCTCGGTCCATTACCCGTCGCCCTCGGGATGCCGGGCGTGATCCCGCCACTGGTCGAGAACGGGTGCGCGTGACCGATCGATCCGCTGCCGAATCGCGGGGCAGTCGCTCGTTACGTCTGTATCCGCGCGCCTGGCGCGAGCGCTACGAGGACGAGCTCCTCGCCGTGCTGGCTTCGGCCCCGTTCACGGTGCAAACGCGCCTCGATCTGGTCCGCGGCGCCCTCGACGCTCATATCCATCCGCTGACGCCGCCACCACCACCGGTCGTGGCCGCGCTGATCGCAGGGGTCGCATGGGTCGGGGCCGGTCTCTTCAGTGCGCTTCAGCCGCTGATGCCCGATTGGCCCGGGTTCATGCT
>DATNFQ010000256.1:0-8602 GCA_035606295.1 Patescibacteria group bacterium | reverse complement strand
CGTGACCGGGCGGCGGGCGCCTTGGTATCGGCTGCCTGTCCGTTGCCCGAACCGTCGAGCGCCGCGAGGGCCGCCTCCAGCTTGCTGGTCCCTGCGCGCTCCAGCCCGCTTTCGCTCTCGATCGCCTCGCCGAGCGCAGCGAGATCCGATCGATCGCCCTTGGTGAGTTCCGCCTCGAGTTCGACGAACCGTTCGACGACGCGCCCACGGGCGACGACGTCCACCTCGTCCAGGCTCAGCTCGACCCGGGTCGAGGCGGCCCGCAGCTGGCGAACCCGCCGCAGCTGCCGGATCGTGACGCGCTCCACCAGCGGCGCATCGCCGGCGTGCTCGAGAACGAGCGCCCGCGCGTCCGATGCCGGCCAGTCACTTGGTGGCGCGACGCGGTCCGCGGGCCCTTCGAGCTCCTCGCGCGAGAAGCTGCCACCCGGCCCGTCCGTGTGGGCGAGCGACTTCACCGAGACGATCGTCTCCCCGCCTTTCTGGCGCAGCCGGACGGCAAACCCGGCGTGGGCGAGGGCGCCATCGGCGGTGTCGACGTAGCGATCCTCGAGCTGCGTCGCGCGTGCGCTGCTCGCGGCACCGGTGAAGGGTCCGAGGCGCTCGGCCGCGAGGACGCGTTCAGCGGCGGCCATGTCTCCGACGCGGTACTTGAGCTCGACCTCCTCTGTCACGCCCGCGGGTCCAGCGAGCCGGCACCGGCGCCGGGCCGATGCGGCATCGATGCGACCGCCCCGGACTCGAGCGCGCGCTCCTTGAGCGTCTCGAAGGTATCGACCGTGCCGGGCTCTCCGTCGATCACCTCCGTGCGGACCCAGCGCGCGTCGGGCTGGAGCTGCCACGAACGTCGATCGTCGGCCAGCATCAGGTCGATGATCTCGGAGATCCGGGTGCGAGCCTCGGAATCCTCGACCGGGACCACGGCCTCGACGCGGCGGTCGAGGTTGCGATCCATCAGGTCGGCAGAGCCGATGTACCACTCGCGGTCGCCCCCATTGGCGAAGCCCCAGATCCGCGAGTGCTCGAGGAACTCGCCGACGATCGATCGGACACGTACTCGCTCCGAGATGCCAGGCAGCCCCGGCTGCAGCGAGCAGGCTCCACGCACGATGAGGTCCATCTCGACGCCCGCACTCGCAGCCCGATAGAGCACTTCGATGACCGGCACGTCGACGATGGCATTGAGCTTGAGCACGATATGGGCCGGCCGACCCGCCGCGGCATGGGCGATCTCGCGCTCGACGAGGTCGATGAAACCCTGGCGGAGGTTGTGTGGCGCGACGAGCAGTCTCCGGAAGGTCCGCTGCCGCGAAAGACCGGTGAGGACGTTGAACAGGTCGGTGACATCGGCGCCGATCTCGGGCCGTGCGGTGAGGAGGCCCAGGTCCACATATAGGCGCGCCGTCTTCGGGTTGTAGTTCCCCGTCCCGATATGGACGTAGCGGCGCAGACCCGATCCCTCGCGACGCACGACGAGCGCCGTCTTGCAGTGGGTCTTGAGCCCGACGAGTCCGTAGACGACATGCGCGCCCGCTCGCTCGAGCTTGCGGGCCCAGATGATGTTGGCCTCCTCGTCGAAGCGTGCCTTGATCTCGACGAGGACCACCACCTGCTTGCCGCGCTCCGCGGCACGTATCAGCGATTGCACGATCGGTGAGTCACCGGATGTGCGGTAGAGGGTCATCTTGATGGTCAGGACGTCGGGGTCGTCGGCGGCTTGGGCGATGAACCGCTCCACGGACGCGGCGAACGACTCGTACGGGTGGTGGACGAGGATGTCACCCGCGCGGATGGCCGCGAAGACGTCGGCCGGCTCGTCCTCGTCGGGCGGGACCAGGCGCGGCGGCGTGACGGGCGTCCAGGGTGGCGTACGGAGCTCGGGGATGTCGAGGTCGGCGATCCGATACAGCGCCGTGAGGTCGAGCATCCCGGCGATCTCGTAACTGTCCTCGGGTTCGAGACCCAGGCCGCGCAGCAGGAGATTGCGCGTCGCCGCCGGCATCGTGCGCTCAACCTCGAGGCGGACCGCTTCGCCGAAGCGTCGGCGCCGGAGCTCCTCCTCGATCGCCATCAGCAGGTCGTCCGCCTCGTCCTCCTCGACCGTGAAGTCAGCGTTCCGTGTGACCCGGAAGAGGTGCGAGTCGACGACCTCCATGCCGGTGAACAGGTATTGGAGGTTCGCCTCGATGACCTGCTCGATCAGGACGAACTTCTGGGCTTCCACCTCGAGCAGCCGCGGCAGGATCTGCGGCACCTTCACACGCGCGAAGACCCGCTCGTTCGTCTCCGGGTCCCGCAATCCGACCGCGATCGACATGCTGAGGCTCGAGATGTAGGGGAACGGGTGCCCGGGATCGACGGCGAGCGGTGTCAGGACAGGGAAGATCTCGTCGAGGAAGCGCTGGCGCAGCGCCTCGTGGTGATCCGGGACCTCGGCGTAATCGACCATGTGGACGCCTTCGAGCGCCAGCTCACGCCGAAGCTCCGCGAAGATGTCGGACAGTTCGGTCACGAGCTCAAGCACGCGCTCGCGCGCGGCGGCGAGCTGCTCCGCCGGCGTCCTTCCGTCGGGTGCGCGGGTCACCGTGCCCGCCTCGACCTGCTGACGCAGACCGGCGATCCGGACCTGGAAGAACTCGTCGAGGTTGCCCGCGAAGATCGCCGCGAACTTGGCGCGCTCCAGGAGCGGGTTCCGCGCGTCACGGGCTTCATGCAGGACGCGCGCGTTGAACTCGAGCCAGGAAAGCTCGCGGTTCAGATAGGGCAGGGGCGACGGCTCACGCTTCGTGACGCGACGGGGGCGTGGCGAGACCGCGGTCCGGGCTGGCGCTCCTGGTTCGACGGCAGCCATCTCGAAAGCGGGCGGCTCCTACGGTTGCGACGGCTGAACGGCCGGCGGGCGAGGATAGCACGGGTCCGCTGCGGTCCCCGATAGCGCGGATGGGTCAGTCTTCTGGTACGTACCGCCGTTCGCCGGCGACCGGATCGACCCACACCCGCATCCGGACGCCGGTCGTCGGGTCCTCGAATCGCTCCTCGGTCGGGCGGAATCGGACGTCGAGCGCGCTGCCTGCCGGCTCGCCACCGCCGGGGCCCGGCCGCTCGGCGGTGGACTCCGCCTCACTCGATCGATAGCGGACGCGCTCGAGGATCGCTGCCACGATGAAGATGAGCCCCGTGAACAGCGGCCACAGGCCGAATGGCTGCTGCGCTCCGAGCAGTGACACGCCGAGGATCGTCAGCAGCAGCCCGATCCCGAAGACGAGGAGACGAGCCAAGTCGGCGCCCATCGCTATTCGACGGGGGTCGTCGGCGTGGATACGGTCGGGTCAGGCTCGACGATCACCGCCGTGCCGTAGGCGACGATCTCGGACATCGTCCCGCCCAGCTCCGACGAGTCGAAGCGCATCGACACGATCGCATTGGCGCCGACCACGGTCGCGTTGCGGACCAGTCGATCCAGCGCCTGGCGGCGCGTGTCCTCGAGTAGGCTCGTGTATTCGTGGATCTCACCACCGCCCAGCGAGCGCAAGCCGGCCATGATGTTGCCGCCGAGGCCGCGGCTGCGAACGACGAGTCCGAACACCATCCCCTTGCTCTCGACGATGTTGTGACCGCTGAGATAGGGCGTCGTGACGATGATCATCGATGCTCCTCGTGCGTCCCGGCCGGTGACGGATGGCCGATAGGGTCCGTGTTCTCGCGCTGGCGACGCGCGGTGCAGTCCGCGCACGGACAGCGATCGCGCAGGAGACGGAACGGGTAGTAGCCCGTCCCATGGCCGTCCGCCCAGTGCGGTGATACGGCGTAGTTGCCGACCAGGTGGAGGTCGGTGAGCTGGATCTGCTGCGGCGTGAGCGTCGGTGCGCTGTCGAGCCAGCCGGGCATCCCGGCCTCGCCCCGGCAGTACGCGCACGGGCACAGCCAGCGCAGGGTCTCGAACCCGTAGACCGTGCTGTGGCCGTCGGCCCAGTCGATCTCGAGCGTGCCGGCTCCCCGGTCTGCGTGGATCCGGGTCGGCGTCGCGTTCGCTGCGGCGCTCCCGGTCGTGTCGGTCGTCACAGGTCGATTGTCGCACTTGCGCCGTCACCGCCCCAAGGGCACCCGGCCGGACCACACCGGACCACACCATGACCATCGGCCCAGCGGCGGCACTGAGGGGCGAGGTCTATCCTCGAGCGCGATGACCCTCGAGATCGACCGCGTCACGAAGCGGTTCGGGCGAACCGTGGCGCTCGATCAGCTCGCCTTCGGCGTGCCCGAGGGCATGATCTTCGGTTTCCTCGGCGCGAACGGCGCCGGCAAGACGACGACGATGCGGATCTGCCTCGGCATCCTGCGCGCGGATGAGGGCGAGGTCCGCTGGGGCGGCGTCCCCTCCACGGATCTGCCGCGGCGGACGTTCGGCTACCTCCCCGAGGAGCGCGGGCTGTATCCCCGTCTGACCGTCATCGACCAGCTCGTCTACTTCGCATCCCTGTACGGCGAGCGGCCGGATCAAGCACGAGCCGACGCACTCGGGTGGCTGGATCGCTTCCGGATCCCGGACCTCGCGGATCGCCGGGCCGAAGAGCTGAGCAAGGGCAACCAGCAGAAGGTCCAGTTCATCGCCGCGATCCTCCACGCTCCGGATGTCCTGCTGATGGACGAACCGTTCACCGGACTCGATCCGGTCAACCTCGCGCTCCTCCGTGATGCGTTCATCGAGCTCCGCGATGCCGGCCGGACGATCGTCTTCTCGACCCACCAGATGGAGATCGCCGAGGCACTCTGCGAATCGCTGGTGATCGTCGACCATGGCCGGATCGTCGCGGGTGGCACGCTCGCCGAGCTCAAGCGATCCTCGCGCGCGCGAACCGTTCGCCTTGGCATCGAAGGTGAGATCGCGCCGACGTGGCTGGGGTCGATCGACGGCGTCGCTGCGCTCCGACCTGGTGCCGGCTTCGCCGAGATCGAGCTCATGGCCGGGGTCGAGCCCCGCGACATCCTCGCGGCGACCCTCGAGCGAGGCGCGCTCGTCAGCCGATTCGAGGTGGCGGAGCCGTCCCTGGAGGCCATCTTCGTCGAGCTCGTCGGGCGGCCGTCCGACGATGGCGAGGAAGCGGTCGACGAAGAGGATGCGGCCTGATGGCGCGCCACGACCCGCTCTTCCCGAACGCCGGGACAGTCGCGCGCCGCGAGTACAGCGAGCGGGTCCGCAGCCGGCTCTACCGCATCTCGACGATCGTGCTCATGGCGCTCGCGGTGGGCGTGGCGATGACGCCGATCGTCCTGCGCGCATTCGATCAGGCGAACGTCCACCGGATCCGGGTCGTCGCCGAAGAGGATCGCCTCGCGCAGGGGATCATGGCGACCGCGGAAGGCGTCATGAACCTGCCGCCGCCAGGCGTCGACCGAAGGCGCTGGAAGGCGCCCTACGAGATCGTTCGCGAGACCGATCGCTCGTACGCGATGCGGGAGCTGGCCGACGGCCAGATCGACGCGATCATCGAGGTGGTCCGCCAGCCTGACGGGCAGCTCGCCGTCACGTACCGAACGCTGGGGCCGGCAGACGGGGTCCGCAGCCAGCTCGCCGGGTTCGCTGCGCTGTCGCTGGGCATCCTCGATTGGACCGCCTCGTTGCCCAAGGGATCGGAGCTCGGGGCGTTCCGGACGCCGTCCTTCACGACCGAGTCCCTGGTCGCCCCGACCGAAGGTGGACGTCAGGTCGACGCGGTCGTCGTCGCGAGCCGCGGATTCCTGGGCACCGTGTTCATCATCCTGATGTTCATCACGATCCTCATCTACGGCATGTGGGTCGCGACGGGTGTCGCCACCGAGAAGAGCAGTCGGGTCATGGAGCTGATGATCAGCGCAGCCTCGCCGCGCCAGCTGCTGGTCGGCAAGGTGGTCGGGATCGGTGGCGCGGGTCTGACCCAGTACGTCGCGATCGCGGTCCCGGTGATGCTCGTGCTCGCGTTCCAGGACCAGATCGCCGGGGCGATCCTCGGCGCCGGTCAGGCCGGCTTGCCGACGGGCGGTCTCACGATCGGACTGATCGCGGCCTACGGCGTGTTCTTCCTGCTCGGTTTCGCACTCTTCGCGCTCATCTACGCGGCGGTCGGGTCGTTCGTGAGCAGGCCCGACGACCTGCAGACACTGTCGCTGCCGCTGAGCCTCATCGCGATGGCGGGCTATCTGTCCGCCCTGCTCGTGTTGCTCGGGGGAGGCGCGGGGACGCTGGCTCGGATCGTCTCCCTGGTACCGCCGTTCAGTCCGTTCGCGATGCTTGCCCGACTCATGGTCAGCGACGTGCATCCGCTGGAGGTCGCTCTCTCGGTCGTGATCCTGCTCGCGACGATCGGGGCGGTGGCCGTCGTCACGGTGCGGATCTACGCGACCGGCGTGTTGCTATACGGCCAGCGACCCGGGTTCCGCCAGTTCATCGCCGCGGCGCGCCGAGCCGACTGACGCCTAGGCCCCGTCCTCGAGCGGCAACCGGCTGAGCATGGCCAGGACCGGTGCCGTGGCCGACGTCGGCTCCTCCGGCGCGTCGGCGAGCTCGGCGTCGGAGACGCTGCCTTCGACCGCCGGGATGAACCGCCACAGTCGGCTTCGGACACCTGGCAGATACGGACCGAGCCGCTGACGCGCCATCATCCCCGCAAGCCCTTGTTCGACGATCGCATCGAACAGCGCGCGACCCTCGGTCGCGATGGCCGGCACGGCGACGACTTCGTCGCCCGGCCGAAGCACCCGTCGGAGGCTCTCGCGCCGTTTCACGAGCGGTTGATCGAGCAGCGACTTCCCGTCGAGATGCAGCAGGTCGAACGCCAGGAATGCGACCGGTCGACCGCTCTTGCCCTCGAGTCGGCGTTCCAGCGCACCCACGTCGGCTCGGCCCTCGGCGTCGACCACGACGAGCTCCCCGTCGAGGATCGCTGAACGTGCCGCCACCCGGACCGCGGTCCCGGCCAGTTCGGGGAGCGCGGCCGTCCGGTCGACGTCCTCGGCGTCGATCACGCGCACGTCGCCATCGCCGGGCCGGTCCGACGGCCCGATCGAGATCAGTGCCCGGGCGCCGCCCCACCACGGCTCGAACAGGTGCTGCTCCGAATCGAACGCCTCGGGGAGTGGTCGTGCGAGCATCGGCCGGAGGTCGGGCAGGTCGGGCAGTCGATCGGCAGTGCCGTCGAGGGGCAGCGTCAGCTGGTCGGTCATCGTCGAGTCGATGGTAGTCCCGGGGGCCAGCGGCAGCGCGTCAGGATGCCAGGGAGAGGGTGCATCAGGACGCCGCGGCGACAACGCGTCCGGCGACTAGACTCTCGGCGTGCCACGTCCCCCGCGCCCTGAGGACCTGTATCGGCTGCGCGTCGCAGCGGAACCGTGCCTATCGCCGGACGGGCGGTGGGCGGTCGTCACGCTCCAGTCGGTGGGGCCGACCTACGACGAGTATCGCCAGGCGCTCTGGCTCGTCCCGACGGATCCCGCCCGGGACGGATCGCCGCGCCAGCTGACGATCGGATCCCGCAACGACCGCCTCGCGCGGTTCTCGCCGGACGGGCGTTGGCTGGCATTCATCTCCGACCGTCGACTGCAGGCCGAGGCCGAGCCGGCGCGTCCGAAGGACTCGGCCGATCGGGAGGACAAGGATCAGGTCCACGTGCTGCCGGTCGATGGGCCGGGCGAGGCGAGGCGTGTCTCGGATCTGCCGCGTGGGGTCGAGGCGTTCGAATGGTCGCCGGACGGGAAGCGCCTGGTCGTCGTGTCAACGTCTCACGGCGCGACCTACGAGGAGGACGCTCGACGACGCGGCAAGTCACGCAAGCCGCGCGCGCACGAGGAACCGGACTCGGATTACCGCTTCATCGACCGTCTCGGCTACATGCTCAACGGGCCGGGCTTCCAGTACGACCGGGTCCGCCACCTCTGGCTGGTGGACGTCGCGACAGGAGTCGCGACCCGCCTGACCGATGGGACGGTGTCAGATCTGGAACCCGCGTGGTCGCCCGACGGGACGCGGATCGCGTTCGTATCGGATCGGCACCGCGACCACGACCTTGCCGAACGACCTGCCATCCATGTCGTCGACGTCAAGACGCGCGCAGTCCATGCCGTCACCGGGGGCCCGATGTCCGTCTTCGGCGCGCCGGCCTGGCTCGATACGACCACGCTCGCGGCCCTCGGCTCGAAGCTCGAGGGCCGCGGCGGGAGTCGCAACGACGTCTGGCTATTCCCGGCCGACGGCTCCGAAGCACACGCCGACGGTGGGCGGAACCTGTCGGGTCGCCACGACCTCATGCCGGGATCGGGTGTCGCGAGCGACGTGACCAAGGGCGAGAACACGCGCCTCATCCCGACGCCCGACGGTCGGGCGATCGACTTCCTCGCGCCCATCGATGGCAGCTACGAGCTCTGGCGCATCTCGGTGGCTGATAGCGCCGTGAAGCGGCTGACCCAGGGACGCCACCATCTCTCCTCATTCGATGGGGCCGCGACCGGCGGCCGGACGCGACACGTCTATCTGCGTTCGGCACCGACGACACCTCCGGACGTGTGGGTGCTCGATCAAGGGTCCGAGCCGCGGATGCTGACGTCCTTCAATCGCGAGGTGCTCGACGAG
>DATNFQ010000255.1:0-8346 GCA_035606295.1 Patescibacteria group bacterium | reverse complement strand
GAGGCGCGCCGGGAGCTCACGAAAGCCCTGCACGAGGGCCGCTACGTGGGTCTCGTCGGCGATCGTGACCTGACCGGTGGCGGGACGCTGACTGAGCTGTTCGGTGCGCCGGCGAGCCTGCCGCTCGGCCCGGCGCTGCTGGCCATCGAGACGGGCGCTCCGCCGTACGTCATGGGCGTGCGGCGTTCGGCTCCGGGGCGCTACACCGGTCGCCTCGAACGCATCGATGTGGCCGCCGAGGGATCGCGGCGCGAACGTGCCACGGCGACGACCGCTGCTCTCGCTCGTGCCTACGAGCGCATCGTCGAAGATGCCCCTGAGCAATGGTGGGCGGTGTTCTTCCCGATCTGGCCGGACTTGGAGAAGGGGGATGGCTGACACCGACCGGACCGGGCGCGCCGACCTGCACATCCATACGGTCGCCTCGGACGGGCTCGCCGATGTCGTCGCGATCATCGAGGACGCCGCCCGCCGCGGCGACCTCGACGTCATCGCCATCACGGATCACGAACGGATCGACGCGGCACTCGCGGGCAGGGCGATCGCCCAGGACCGCGGCCTCCCGCTCGACGTCGTCGTCGGGGAAGAGGTCACGACGCTCGGGGGCCACCTGCTCGGTCTCTTCATCGACCGCCGCATCCAGCCGTATCGCACACTCGGTCGGACGATCGCCGATATCCACGAGGCGGGCGGGATCGCGATCCCGGCCCACCCCCTCGTCCCGTACCCGCTGTGCGCCCAGGGCTGGGTCCTGCGGCGGCTCCTCGATGATCCAGACGATGCCGTCCGGCCCGATGGGCTCGAGACGTTCAACCCGACGGCGCTCGGGCGGCCATGGCACGATCGGGCCGTGCGCTTCGCCGACGACCACGGACTCGCCCGCATCGGCAACAGCGATGCCCACGCGCTCGATGCGGTCGGGGCCGGCTGGACGACGTTCCCGGGAAGGACGGCGGCTGACCTTCGGACCGCGATCGAGACCCGCACCACGGATCACGGCGGGTCGTTCCACGGAACGGTCGGGCAGTTCGGGGTGTTCGGGCAGCAGGTGCGCAAGCGGGCGATCGATGCCCGGGACGAGGTGAGCGGCCGCATCCGCCGGTCCGGCACGGGACGCGACCATGGCTATCCGGGCGGCCGAGCCCGACCGCCGCGCTACGACGGTCCGGAGCGGACGTGAAGATCGGCCTGGTCTGCCCCTACATCTATCCGGCCAGTGGTGGCGTCGCCCAGCACGTCCAGTACCTGTACCAAGGGTTGCGACAGCGCGGGCACGACGTCCGGATCCTGACGGCGAGCCACGGGCCGCAGCGCGCGTCGGAAGGCGACATCATCCGGCTGGGTGTGGGTTTCTCCGTCCCGATCAATGCGTCGGTCGGGACCCTGACGTTCTCGCCGCGCTACCTGACCCAGATCGACGACTTGCTCGAACGTGAGCGGTTCGATCTGCTCCATTTCCACGAGCCGTTCGTGCCGTTCCTGTCGCTCTTCCTGCTGCGCGAGTCGACCAGCGTGAACGTCGCCACGTTCCACGCGTATGCCGGCTTCTCGCCGTCCTACGAGTTCGGGAGTCGCGCCCTGCGTGGCTATGCTGGCAAGCTCCACGGCCGGATCGCGGTCAGCGCCGCCGCGCGCCACTTCATCGACCGCTACTTCCCGGGCGACTACAAGGTCATCCCCAACGGGGTCGACGTCGCACGCTTCGCGAACGCGGTCCCGATCGCGCGCTGGCAGGACGGGACACCGAACGTGCTGTTCGTCGGACGCCACGAGCCACGCAAGGGGCTGCTGGACCTGCTCAAGGCCCATCGCGTGCTGCGACGGTCGGGCGAGCGATCTCGGCTCCTGATCGTCGGATCGGGTCCACAGGAGCGGGAGGCACGTCGATACGTGGCCACCCGCGGTCTCAAGGGCGTCGAGTTCCTCGGTCGGGTCTCGGACGCCGAGAAGGCCCAGCTCTACAAGACAGCCGAGGTCTACGTCTCTCCCGCGACGGGGGGTGAGTCGTTCGGCATCGTCCTGCTCGAGGCGATGGCAGCAGGTACGGCCATCGTCTGTTCCGACATCCACGGCTACAAGGGCGTCGTACGGCGTGGCCGAGAGGGGCTGCTCGTGCCGCCGCGTCAGCCGCGCGAGCTCGCCACCGCGATCGACACGCTACTCGACGATCCGGACCTTCGTGCACGCATGGGCGCTGCCGGGCGAGAGCGGGCGGAAGACTTCTCGTGGCCGCGGGTGACGGCCAAGGTGGACGACTACTACGGGTTCGTCATCCGGCGGCTGGCCGCCGCGGGGACCCTGCCCGAGGGATTTCGCGCGGAGATCCCTCAGGCGTCCCCGCCGCTGCGCGCCAGGCTGTCCGGACCGCTGCCGGAGGCTGTCGACGATGGGTCCGGTGGCCCCGACGAGCGGCCCGAGCGCGAAGCGGCGTTCGCGCGCGACTCGGCGATCGCGAGTCGCCAGACCGACGCCGAGTAGGCGACCACGAGACAGGTCAGCCCGAGCGCCAGCGTCAGAGCGATCGGGATCGGACTGATCAACGGCGTCGCCGGACGCGGTGCGGTGTTGATGGGGAACTGGAAGGCGTACAGGTAGGTCGGCAGAAGGCCCTGGAACGCGTTCACCACGGTCGATGGCAGCGGCAGGGCCGAGATGTTCGGGTACCAGATCACGAACCAGGCGAGGACCGCGACACCGATCCCGATCGCAAAGCGCCGCGCGTCTCTGGCGGCGAGCACCTGTCCGGCGAGATAGAGCATCGGCAGCAGGACGAGGAGCGCCACCGGCTCGACCGGGATGCCGCGCCACGTCAACAGCGCCGTATCCGGGAGAGCGGCCGCGAACGCGATCCCGAGGCCGACCGCGATCACGCTTCCGATCAGCGGCAGATCCAGATAACGACGCACGTCACGCCCGTCCTCGCGGTCACGCGCCTGCACCCGGGTGAGCCAGAGCCACAGCACGATCCCCGCAGCAACCAGGAGGCCCAGCAGGGCGAGCGTCCGGACCGTGAGCACGACGTCAGGGATGACAGCCGGACACGCCTGGGACCCCGGGTTCGCGATCGTGACACCGACGAGGGCACACAGTGGCCGTGAGAAGAGCCACATCGCCGCGGGTCCGATGATCGCGGCCGCGGCGGCGATCCGGACCCACATCCAGGTTCGTCTCGAGGGTCCGTGCCACAGCTCTGCGAGAAGGTAGGCCAGCGCGAGGACCACGAACGGGAGGGCTGTGTAGTAGTGGTACTGGAACGCAGCCCGGTCGATGCGCGCCCACGGGATCCACTGCCCCGCGAAGCCGACCGCGATCAACGCGAGCGCGGGCGACCGCCGGCGATACGCCATCACCGAGATGAAGATCAATGCCGCGATGCCGAGCCACCAGATGACGATGTTCCCGGAGTCATAGATGGCGCCGCTCGTGGACCCAGCGAAACCCTCCTGGTAGAACCACACGGGCTTGAGATCGAACGGGAAGGCCCACCATGGCGATGACGCTGGGTGCGGTGACGTAAGGCCGTTGTGGTAGTCGTACATCTGGCGCGTGAGGTCGACCAGCGTCTGGCCGGTATGGCCGACGGGATAGCCGGGCCACAGCTGGTAGTTCTCGACCGCGGCCCATGGCAGATAGCTGACGACGTATACGACGACCGGGATCGCGAGGAGGCAGATCGCCGCCCAGACGACAGGTATCCCGTACGCCCAGCCTGGCCGCAGCCAGCCGGTCGGGGCCGGGCCGGGCGGATCCAGGACCTGGGCGGGGTCACCGGGCCGCGGCGGTTCGGCCAGCGGTCCATACCCCAGGTAGCCGCCGATGCGGAAGGCCCCGTAGACGACGACCGAGCCGAGTGCCGAGCCGAATGCCGCGAGGAGCGGGGTGACGGAGATCGGCCCCACGACGATGACTGCGTCGAGCTTGCCAAGCGCAAGCGCGCCGAAGAACATCGCCGTACCGATCGCCGCCGGCGCGAGCAGCGCGAGCCACATCTCTTCGTCCGTCCAGCGGATCGGATGGAAGACGGCCACGACGACCGCAAGCAGCGTGAGCGCGATCATGATCACGAGGAACGGCACGTTCCCGAACGTCTGTCCGGCCATCGCGAGGTAGCCGAGGGCACCGGTGATCGCTATCAGACCCAGGATCGACACGACGCGGCCGAGCGCGCTCCGGACGAGCAGCAACAGGAGGAGCGCACCGATCGCATACGCCGCCACCCACTTGGAGGCCAGCGCCAGCCCGAGCAGCACGCCGATGATCGGCATCGCGAACCAGAACGCCGCGCGGCCCCGCCACCAATGGGTCCAGACCGCCGCGAAGACCGTGTACGCGGCGACGACGAACAGTCCGACGTAGACGTCGTTCATCCCGATCCGCGACTGGACGAAGAACATCCCGTCCAGCAGCGTCAACGCGGCAACGGCCACGGCCACGCTCCGTCGCGCGAACAGGATGCGCGCGAGTACGTAGAGACACGCGGCCATCAGGACGCC
The DNA here is from genome assembly GCA_035606295.1 of Patescibacteria group bacterium. Taxonomy (GTDB): domain Bacteria; phylum Chloroflexota; class Limnocylindria; order Limnocylindrales; family CSP1-4; genus SPCO01. The sequence continues at coordinate 3,853 of DATNFQ010000255.1, read as the reverse complement.
GGCGATCACGCCCGGCAGGCGCCAGGCGAAGGCGTGCGAGCCGATGTCGATCGATGCGACGGTGCCGTCGCCGTCGAATACGAGCAGGTCCTGGCGATCGTCGCTCTGATACTCGGGTTCGACGTCCATCGCCCAGTCGACCGGCGTGAAGTCGGCCGGCAGGAGGGCGTCGGCATACACCGCGCCGATGGGCGCCGACGTCCCGTGCGGTTCGACGACATAGACGGTCCAGCGATCGCTCGGAGGCCCGGACCCGGACGGCGCGTGGCCCAGGATGTGGACCATCTGCGATGCCCGGTCGTACGCGACGCTCGTGCCGAAACCCGGCAGTGGGTTGCTGCCACGATCGATCGGCCCGTTGGCGGCGGCATCCCCGCTGACCTTGAGCACGTGATAGTTCGGCGACTCGGTCGACCCGCTCGTCACGAACAGCTCGGTGTCATCGATTCCGGTGACGTACGCCATCCCATGGGCCCCGCCGTCGAGCGGCACGGTCGATGTCGTGGCCGCGGTAGCGACGTCGATGAAGGAGACACCGGTGCTGGTCGCGACGGCGACCCGCGGCAGATCGACGATCTGGACACCGGGCAACCGACCGTCGGCGATCGCGTCCTCGACCGATGAGCGCGTATCGCCACTGCCGGGGCTCCCGAACAGCACCGACGCGCCCGGCGCGGCGTCCGAGATCCGCGACTCGTAGTCCTGCGGATCGCCACCGATGAGCGAAGCGATCGTCTCGGCGACAGCGCTCGGGTCCTCCATCGCGCCCGGATCGCCCTGCAGGACGGGGCCGGTGCCACCCGGCGCGAGGTCGCTGATGTCATCGAACTCCGTCCGCCCGAGGATCTCGCCGGACGTACCGTCGATGGTCGTCACGTCGAGATCCGACGCAGCGACGATCGTGCCGTCGTCGGTCACGAGCAGGTGCTTGACCGCGTGCGGGACCGTGGCCAGCCGAACGGGTTCGGCCACGGCGCCGTCCGCCCCGACCTGGGTGACATCGAGGGTCGACACCGTGCCGTCATCAGCGCCGAGGATCAGCCGGGTCTGCGTCGGGTCGAAAGCCAGGGCGCCGACACCGGGGGCGGGTGTCCGGGCGATGGTCTGGCGCGTCCGAAGGTCCTCGGTCCGGATCTCGGTGCCGGTCGCGACGTGCAAGCGCTCCCCGGCGCGCACGGTGCCGTCCTGGCGGCGTGGCTCGATCGTGACGGCTCTGACGGGGTCCCCTAGCGCGTTCGTCGCCGCGACGTGGTCTGCGCCCCACAGGACCAGCCCGCCCGCCATCGCGTACTTGGCGAGATGCGGGTGGGTCCATTCGTAGATCGGATGCGATTCGCCGTAGCGCCAGTCCTGCAGGAATTCGGCGGCCGTCCGTGCGTGATACACCTCGTCGAAGTGCATCTGGTACGGCTCGGCAAGGCGGAACAGGCGGAGCCCGAGGGTCGCCAGGATCAGGACGAGGATGAGCCAGGCATCGAGCCGGTCGAATCGACCGCCGCGCTCGTTCACCAGCGTCCCGCTTCGATCGGCACGAACCGGTGGGGCGTGCAGCCGATCGTAGATCCAGCCGCTGATCCCGACCTCCTCGAACCGCGCAGGTTCGGACCATGTCGGCAGCGTGGCGGCAGCGGGGCCGCCACCGCGGACGGCCAGTGCCGTCGCCCCGGCCGCTCCGACCGGCAGGCCGTCGGCGTACCGGAGGTCATCGGGGGCGGCGGGCTCGGTCTCGCGCCCGGCGTAGACCTCCTCCTCGAGCCGCTCCCGCGCCGACCGCCGAAGCTGGAGCCATACCCAGATCGAGCCGAGGGTGTATGTGACGGCGATCGCCGTGACCCCGGCTTGCGACCTGATCCCTGGTCCGATCCCGAGCCAGTCCCGGATCGGGTTCGTCGGGTCGGTCGGGGGGTAGATCGTCGTCGGGACGACGTACATGTTGGCGAACGTGGCGATGCTCAGGACGACGTACAACACCCGCCAGCGGGGCGAGATGGCGAAGAGCAGCGCGGCGATGGCGAAGAACGGGAAGTCGTAGCGCTCATGGACGCGGGTGGGTGCCATGAAGAACGCGAGGGCGATGACCGCCAGGCCGACCGTGATCGTGAGCCGGTCGGGGTTCCGCCAGATCGCCCAGAGTGCCGTGAGGATCACGACGATCAGCAGGACCGCACCCACCACGATGGCCGGCACGGACCCGAATTGCACGTAGCCGGTCCCGCAGCGGTCGGCGGGCGTCGAGAGCGTGTCGCAGACCCACTGGCCGGAACCGGCCAGGCTGATCCCGAGGTTGCTCGGGACGACGGCCCACGCGTTGTACGCATTGACCGTCAGGTACGGATAGCCACCGCCGGCGAGCGCGATCTGCTGGAGGAGGCCCGAGGTGAAGAACGGCGCAGCTGGCGTGAACTGCAGCACGCTGAGCCCGAACGGGATGCAGAGCACGAGAGCGGTGAGATACCCGACGACCGCGGTGGTGACGATCCGGATCGGATGTCCGGTCTGCGCCTCGAGGCGACGGATCGGGTCGGCTTCGGGCAGGGCGTCCGGGTCCTTGGGCTTGGGCCGCAACGCGCGACGGATCGTGACGACCGCGATGACCGGCAGCAGGATCCCGAGCTGCGGCTTCACGACCGCCGCGATGACGCCGAAGATCGCCGCCCGCTCGGGCTGGTCGCGCCAGAGACTTCGCAGTCCGAGCATCAGGAACAGGACGCCGAACGAATCGACCTGGCCCCAGATGACGTTGTCGAACCAGAAGATCGGGTTGAGCATGACCACGAGCGCGCCAAGGACCGCCAGGCGATCGCGGACACCGAGCTCGCGGAGCATCGACCAGGTGAGATACGCGATCCCGACGTCGGCGATGACCGGTGGGACCTTGATCAGGTCGCCGATGCCACCCAGCGCCTTTCCGACCGTCCCGACGAGCCACAACACATACAGGTAGCCCGGCGTGTAGTCGTGGAAGAAGTCGCGTTGGTAGAAGCCGTTCAGGCCATGCGTAGCGAGATCGTTCGCCCAATAGCGGAACGACGAGAGGTCAGGGCCGAAGCCCGAACCGGGAAGCAGGTATAAAAGGCTGAGTCGGATGGCGAGTCCGAGCGCGAGGGCGATCAGGACGACGCCGACGGCCCCCTGCATCCCGGTCGACCGAGGCGGCGCTCCCGTGCCTCGCTCATACCCACCGGGTTCGGGGCCAGTCAAGCTGGAGAGCGGCTCCTGCACGAGCGTGGAAGGTGGATCTGAGCGTAGCACAGGCTCCCGTAGACCACTCCCGACCCGGTCGGGCCGCGTCCCGGCGGCATGTCGTGCTCGCCATCATCGGCGGACTGGCCGTCGCCGTGGCGGCATTCGCGATCTATCGGCTGACGTTCGTCGAGCGCTACTACGACCATTTCGTGTGGCAGGCGTCGGCGTTCCTCGAGGGCCAGGCAGGCATCCGCTATCCGGTCCTCAACACCGCTGAACGCTTCGGGAACTACTTCTTCCAGGACGTGCTGCCGATCGGACGCGCGGGCGGCAGCGAGCGAGCGCTGATCCCGTTCCCGCCACTCCCGGCGATCCTGCTGGTGCCGTTCGTCGCGGCCTACGGCCTACGGGCCGACGACCAGCTCATCTTCACCGTCCTCGCCGCCGTCGACGTTGCGCTGTGCTGGTGGATGATCGGCCGGCTGGGCGTGTCGACCGTGGTCAGGGCCGGGACCACCATCCTGTTCGCGTTCGGGACCGTCTTCTGGTACACGGCACAGAACACGACCACCTGGTATCAGGCGCACATCGTCGCCGTCGGTCTGACGATGCTCGCCGTCGGCATGGCGCTCGGGGCCGACCACGATGCTGACGGGCGAAAGGACGA
>DATNFQ010000254.1:0-21132 GCA_035606295.1 Patescibacteria group bacterium | reverse complement strand
GTGGGCGCTGAGCCTCGCGCCGCTGTCAGGTGTCGCTCCGTTGCGCGAGTCAGCGGCCGTGTTCGCGGCAGCCTGGGGCTCGGTGCGGCTCGGCGAGGCAGCCGACCGGGGCGATATCACCCGTCGGGTCGGTGCGTCGGTATTGATCGTCGTCGGGGCGCTGTTGCTCGCGCTCGGCGGCTGATTCTGGTCGAACCTGGCGTGTTCGAACCGGCCGATGGACCGCTGGTCGGCGGGCCGTAAGACCGGATTCAGTGCTTGTCTCGAACACGCGATGTTCGACTGCGCGAACGACTCGCGCTCCGGCGGTCGCTTCGAACGTGGGGTGTTCGATCGCGGGTCGGGGCCCAGCGGTGAGGGCGGGCTCCGAAACTAGACCGGCTCGACCGGCGGCACTTCGGCGAAGAGCCGCCGCCGGCCCCAGCGCCCGTTCACGAGCGCGACCCCGGCCGTCACGAGTGCCGTCCCGACGATCAGCGCGGGCCCGATCGGTTCCTGGAGGACCAAGGCGCCGAGCACGATGCCGACGATCGGCAGGAGGTAGGCCACGAGCGCGGTCCGGGTCGCCCCCCACTTCGACAACAGCCGGAAGTAGGCGAGGTACGCCGTCCCCGACCCGAGGATGCCAAGCCAGATCACCGAGAACCACGCCTGGGCATCGGGCCTGGCGGTCTCCCAGGGCCGCTCCAGTACGAGGGCGAGGATGCCGACGATGACGAGCGCGAACGTGACCTGGAACACGGCCGGGATCATCGGGGCGAGGCCGCGAACGTTCCGGCGGGCGTAAACGTTGCCGCACGCGTATGACACCGACGCCCCGAGCAGAGCGACCATGCCCGGGACGGTGCCGGCCGTGCCGACGAGACCCGGCGACACGATCAGGACGACGCCGAGGAACCCGACCGCCAGCCCGACCAGACCGTTGACCCGGATCGGTTCGTCGGGCAGGAACGCCGGTGCGATGACCAGCACGAACAGCGGCACCGTCGAGTTGAGGATCGCCGCGAGCGCGCTGTCGACCGACTGCTCCGCCCACGTGATCAACGCGAACGGGATCGTGATGTTGATGATCGCCATCACGAGCAAGTGACCGTAGGCGCGCCGATCACGGGGAAGCGCCGTTCGCGACAGGCGGAACACGGTCCAGAGGAACGCCGCCCCGATGAGCAGCCGGAGCGAGATCAGCGTGAACGTGCCGAACGAGTCGACCGCGAGCTTGATGAAGAGGTAGGAGGACCCCCACATGAAGCCGAGGCTGAGGAATGTAAGCCACTCCGCTCGGGTCGCGGGTGTCGTCATCGGGTCATCCTACAGCTTGGCCTACCGGGATATGTCAAGTTCTCCCGGGGTCGATCCATACGCATCAGAACTCGCCGACGGCGCTGTTCGTTGCATCGGGGTGGCTCAGCGCCAGCGGGTCAGGATCGCCTCCCGGTCGAACAGGCGAACGCCGATCCGCAGACCGATGAACGAGATGACGAGCACGATGATCGCCAGCAGCGTGTAGCCGACCGCGCCGACCAAGAGAGTGCCCGTCGCCTGGAGCAGCACGAGCGCGATGACCGGCACGATCACGACACCGCCGATCTGCTGGGCGACCCGCGGATCGTTCACACGGGCACTGACGATGACCCCGGCCACGACCGACGACAGCCCGACGGCCGGTCCCAGCAGGAACACACCGGCGAGCCATGACGGGTCGGTCACGACGCCGAACAGTGCGGGCCCGTAGGTGAGCGAGGCGAGCGCGACGAAGATCGCGTAGGTCACCCAACCCGCGAGCAGCCCCGGGACGAGCGCGGCAACGGCCTTTCCTGCGAGCAGTTCTTGAGTCCGGATCGGCGTGGCCAGGACCGGCTCGAGGGACCGTGCCTGCTTCTCGCCGATGATCGAGAACGTCGCGATGGACAGTGGGATGTACGCGGGCATGAGCAGGAAGAAGACCAGGAACTGCTGGACCGCGAACGCGCCTGCCAGCTCACCCGGCGTGAAGCTCGCCCATTCAGGACGTTGGGCCAGGACCTGCTGCTCGAGCTCCGGCGGCAGCTGACTGGCGCCGACGGCCGCGGTCAGCAGGATGGGCGCGACCGTGAGCAGGATCGGCGGGATGAGGATCGTCGACATCAGCAGCCGGTTGCGGACGGTCTCGAACCATTCGCGTTGGAGCACGGTCCAGACGATCGACCGGCGCATCAGACGCGGTCCTCGAGGCTGTCGGCGCCGGGCGTCACGCCCATGATCTCGAAGTAGACGCGTTCCAATGACGCCTGCTCCGCGCGCACCTCGACGATGTCGGCCCCGCTCGCGACGAGCGCGCGCACGACGTCGGGCGCGACGGTCTCGGGTTCGGCCGCACCGACCTGGAGGAGGCCGTCGGCCATCTCGGCGCTGCGGACCCCCTGGAGGCCTCGTACCGCGCCGAGCTGCTCGGAGGACGCGGTGTCGCGCAGACGCACGGACAGCCCGTGACCACCGAGTGCGCCCCGCAGGGCCGCGGGTGAATCGATGCGGAGAAGACCGCCCCGTATGAAGGCGATGCGGTCGCAGAGCCGATCCGCTTCGTCGAGGTTGTGCGTCGCGAGCACGATCGTCCGGCCGGCCTTCCGAAGGGTCTCGATCGCCTCGCGCACGATGAACGCAGCTTCGGGGTCGAGCGCCGCGGTGGGTTCGTCGAGGAACACCACCGACGGGTCGTGGAGCAGGGCACGCGCGATCGCGAGCTTCTGCTTCATGCCCTTGCTGAACGTCGCTGCGAGGTCGTCACGGCGGTCCCAGAGCGAGAACAGCCGCAGGTAGCGCTCGATGCGCTCAGCACGGACCTCCGCCGAAAGACCGTAGAGGCGACCGAAGAAGTCGAGGTTGGCGGTCGCCGACAGCTTTTCGTAGAGACCCGGCGTCTCGGTCAGGATCCCGACGCGGGTCCGGACGGATTCGGGGTCCTTGTGGACATCGAAGCCGGCGACCGTGGCGGTCCCTTCGGTCGGGCGGATGAGCGCCGTAAGCATCCGCACCGTGGTCGTCTTGCCCGCACCGTTCGGCCCGAGCAGTCCGACGACCTCGCCGCGGTGGACCGCGAGGCTCACGCCGCGGACAGCCCAGCGGTCCTCGAAGGCGCGCCCGAGTCCGTGGGCGGTGAGGGCGAGCTCGGTCGACTCGCTAGGTGCGTCCACGAGGGAAGTGTCGCGTATCGGGACCGTGCCGCGTTTGGCCTACCGCCGTATGCCAATTCGGCATCGGTCGTGCCGTCGCCGTTATCCTCCCGCGGTGATCGCGTTGCGCCTCGTCGTGCTGGCACTCGGTGTGGCGCTCGGCGTGTTTTACCCGTTCATCTCGGTCATCCTCGCCAGCCGAGGATTAGGGCCGGCGCAGATCGGGCTCGTCGCGTCGATCGGCGCGGTCGGGTTCACGCTCGCGGTGCCCGCGTGGGGCCACATCGCCGACGTGCGTCTCGGACGGGCGCGCACGCTCCAGATCTGCGCGATCGGCGGCGCGGTCGCGGTAGGGGCGCTGCTCGGTCCGTGGCCGCCGATCGTGATCGCCCTGCTGTTCTTCGCCTACTGGATCTTCGAGTCGTCGTGGCAGCCGCTGGCCGATGCGCTGACCGTCAACCTGGTCGACCGGCGGCGGTACGGTCGCGTTCGGCTCCTGACGAGTCTGTCCTTCGCGATCGCGTCGATCGCGGCCGGGTTCCTCTACGACCAGGCCGGGTTCGACGCTGCGTACATCCTCGCCGTCGCCGCGACCCTGACCATCGCTGTGGCGGCGACGCGTGTCCCGGATGTGGGGCGCGCGGACCTGGAGACACCCGGACACGGGGCGATGACGCCCGGACACGGAGCGGCGACGCCGTCCCGCTCGCGACCGTGGCTCGGCTCGGCCGGCGTGGCCTTGCGCGTCGCGCCCAGGCTCGGCGCCGTACTCGTCGCCGTGATGCTTATCAACATCACGATCATCAGCGGGTTCACCTATCTGCCCCTGCGCCTCGCCGATCTGGGCAGCCCACCGTCGGACGTGGCGCTGTCGGCTGGAGTGTCAGCCATGGCGGAGATCCCGGCGATGCTCGTCGCAGCACGCGTCGCACAGTGGGTCGGATTGCGGGGCATGTTCGTCGTCAGCGCGCTGATCTACGGCGGTGTCTCGGCCTCGTGGATCGTGCTCGATTCCGCGCCGCTCATCATCGCGACCCGTCTCGTCAGCGGCGTCGCGTTCGCCTGGATCCTCGTGTGCGTCGTACTGACGATCGCCCGACTGCTCCCGTCTGAGCTGCAGGCGACGGGCCAGTCCCTGTACCAGACGTTCGCCTTCGGGCTTGGCGCGATCGTCGCGAACCTCGTGGGCGGCGTGTTGTACGCGAACATCGGCCACTCGGCCGTCTTCGGCCTTGGTCTCGTGCTGGCGATCCTCGCCGCCACGATGGGCTGGTTCGTGTTCCCGCGAGATGCGAGAACCCGGATCGCGTCCGCGCCCGCCTGATCCGGACGGACCGTCTAGCCGAGCCACACCGCGGTATCGGGCGGCAGGTCTCCGCTTTCCGGGAGCGGCACGCTCGCGAGCAGCACGGGCCGACCCGCAGGCAGCTCGATCGGCTCCGGCCCGAGGTTGACGACCGTCTCGAGGCCGCCGGGGCGGTCGAAGCGGAGCACCTGATCCGGCGCCGGCAGCCAGGCCATCCCGTCGCCGCGGAAGCCGAGATGCTCGCGGCGCAGCCGGAGCGCGGCGCGATACAGCGCCAGCACGGAATCCGGGTCACGGCTTTCGGCCTCGACCGTTCGGTCGCGCCAGCTCTCGGGTTGCGGCAGCCACGGCGTCGTGCCTGGCGGTCCGAAGCCGAAAGGCGGCTCGGACCCGGACCACGGCAGCGGGACGCGTGCGCCGTCGCGGCCGCGGATCGTGTGCCCGGAGCGGCGCCAGGTCGGGTCCTGCAGGACCGCCTCGGGCAGGTTCTCGACCTCCTCGAGGCCCAGCTCCTCCCCCTGGTAGAGGTATGCGGTACCGGGCAACGCCAGCAGCAGCAGCAACGCGGCCCGCGCGCGCCGCCTGCCGAGCTCGACGTCCGTCGAAGGCGGGGGAGCGACCCGTTCGCCTGCCGACTCCACCACCCCGACGTCCGCGGTCCGTGGCCGACCGAAGCGGGACACATGGCGGGCCTGATCGTGATTGGACAAGACCCACGTCGCGGGTGCACCCACCGGGCCCATCGAGTGCAGGTTGTCGTCGATCTCGTTGCGCAGCCGGGCCGCGTCCCAACCTGCTTGCAGGAAGCGGAAGTCGAACGCCGTGTGGAGCTCATCGGGTCGGACGTAGCGGGCGAGCCGCTCCGCCGACGACACGAACACCTCCCCGACGAATGGCCGGTCGCCGTAATCGTCGGCCACGGCCCTCCAGCGTCGGTAGATGTCGTGCACCCCTTCCTGGTCCCAGTACGGGCCGGGATGGACGAGCGACTTCGGCGACGAGCCGTGCAGATCCGGGAAGGAGCGGTCCTTGACCAGCCCGTGTGCGACATCGATCCGAAAGCCGTCGACGCCGCGGTCGTACCAGAAGCGCAGGATCGAATCGAACTCGTCGGCGACCTCCGGGTCGGACCAGTCGAGGTCGGGCTGTTCTGGCGCGAACAGATGGAGATACCACTGACCCGGACGGCCGTCCGATCCGATGACGCGCGTCCATGCCGGGCCGCCGAACACGCTCGGCCAGTCGGTCGGCGGCTGGTCACCGCCCGGCCCCTTGCCCTCGCGGAACAGGTATCGCGCCCGCGCGGGGCTGCCCGGCGGGCTCGCGAGGGCCTCCTGGAACCACGGGTGCTGGTCCGAGGTGTGGTTCGGGACGATGTCGAGGAGGATGCGCAACCCGTGCGCGTGGACGTCGTCGATGAACGCGAGTGCCTCGTCCATCGTCCCGAACGCAGGGTCGATCGCGCGATAGTCGGCGACGTCGTACCCGCCATCGACCATCGGCGAGGGGTACCAGGGGTTGATCCAGATGGCGTCGACGCCCAGATCGCGCAGGTAGGGGAGACGCGACCGTATCCCTGCGATATCACCGACCCCGTCACCGTCGCTATCGGCGAAGCTTCGGATGTAGATCTGATACACGACGGCGTGGCGCCACCACGGAGTCGGTTCGGTCATGCCGCTAGCATGACGGCAAGGAGGGTGCATGCGCCTGTGGGGTGGCCGCTTCGCGGAGGAGAACGATCAGCGCGTCGCCGACTTCACGCGCTCGATCGAGCTCGACCGTGAGCTGGCAGCCGACGACATCGCGGGATCGATCGCGCACGTGCGCGCGCTCGGTCGCGCCGGTCTGCTGACCGACGACGAGGTCGCCGAGCTCATCGGGGGACTCGAAGGGCTGGCCTCCGAGGTTGCGGCCGGATCCCTGACGTGGGAACCCGATCTCGAGGACGTCCATCTCAACCTGGAGTCCGCGCTCGCGGACAGGATCGGGCCCGTGGCGGGCAAGCTCCAGACGGGGCGGTCGCGCAACGACCAGGTGGCGACGGACCTGCGGCTGTGGTCGCGCCGGGCCATCGACCGGCTGGACGAGGCGCTCCTGGGATTCGAGCGCGCGCTCGTTGCTCTGGCAGAACGCGAGGGGACTGCGATCCTGCCCGGCACGACCCACATCCAGCCGGCCCAGCCGGTGCTGTTCGCTCATCACCTGCTCGCCTACGTCGAGATGGCCGAACGCGACCGGTCTCGTCTGGCCGATGCGCGCCGCCGGGTCAACGTGTCGCCGCTCGGATCGGGGCCGCTGGCCGGAGCGGGGTTCCCGCTCGATCGCGAGGCGACGGCAGTCGAGCTCGGCTTCGACGGCGTCACCGCCAACTCGCTCGATGCGGTGAGCGACCGCGACTTCGTCATCGAGCTCGTGGGGGCGATCTCGCTCGGGATGGTCCACCTCAGCAGGCTCGCCGAGGAGATCACCTGGTGGTCGAACCCGCGCTTCGGTTTCATCCGGGTCAGCGACGCGTTCTCGACCGGGTCGTCGGTCATGCCGAACAAGAAGAACCCCGACCCCGCGGAACTCGTGCGTGGGCGCGCGGCTCGTGTGATCGGCGCCCAGGCCGGGCTGCTGGCCCTGGTCAAGGGACTGCCGCTCGCCTATCAGCGCGACCTCCAGGAGGACAAGGCGCCGCTGTTCGACGCGGTCGCCGTCTACGGATCGTCGCTCGGGGTCATGAGCGGGCTGCTCGACACCCTATCCGTCGACCGCGAGCGGATGCGCGCTGCCGCCGATGAGGGCTATACGACCGCGACCGCGGTCGCCGACGCACTCGTCCTCCGCGGTATCCCATTCCGTGTCGCCCACCACGTCGTCGGGTCACTCGTCGCGCAGGCCGAGGAGGCCGGCCTCCGCCTCGACGAAGTGCCCGACCCGATGATCGGGCTCGCCTTGGGCGCGGCCGGTGACCCGGCCGCTCAGTCGCTCGCGGCCGACGAGACGTTCGGCGAGATCGTCAGGGGCGCCGCGTCGGTCGATGGCGCCCTTGCGGCATGCGACGTCATCGGCGGTACGGCCCCGACCCGGGTCGCCGAGGCGCTCGCCGCCGCTCGGCGGCGCCTCGGATCGCCCTGACCTGAACGAGGGTTCCGAGGCCGGGTCAATGCCCGGCGCAGGTCCCGTCCGTATTCGTGTCGCTGTTCGTCCCGTCAGGGCAGGTCGTATTCGAGAACGTGGCCGACGCAAGGCCGGCCGCGCCCCGCCAGTTCGCGCCGATGAGATCGGCGTTCGTCAGGTCGACCCCGCCGAGCTGGGCGTAACGGAGGTCGGTCCCGACGAAGCTCGTGGATCGCAGATCGGTGTTCCGAAGGTCGATGCGATGCAGGTCGGCGCCATCGAAGGACGCACCGTTCGCCGCACCGTCACGCCAGATCGCGTTCGAGAGGTTGGCGTCATCGAACGGCGCGAAGGCGGCGCCCGCACCGGACAACACCGTCCACGACAGGTTCGCTCCGTTGAGGGTCGCGTCCTCGAGGGCTGCGCCTGACAGGTCGCTGCCATGCAGGTCGGCCTCGTTGAGGATCGCGTCACACAGCTTCGCGTCGACGAACAACGCGCGGTATGCGATCGCGGCGTTCAGATTCGTCCTCGGCAGGTCCGGATCGCACCCGCCGTTGACCCGCGACATGTCGGACCAGGCCACGTTGATGCCATGCAGGTCGAGCCCGATGATCGTCGAGTCGGACAGGTCGCAGCGATGCAGGTCAGCGCCTGAGGCGACCGTGATCGCTGAGCAATCTCGGTACGTCGTCGATCCCGCTGCGCTCACCGGGATGGCGGCCAGACCGGTGGCCAGCAGCCCGAACAGGGCGGCCGAAAGCCAGATCCGACGGGGTGTGGGGCGGCGTCGATGGTGGGTCACGCGAGGATCTCCCCCTATTGCGATTTCCGTCGATCCCCTCGCGTAAAGGGTGACCCGAGGTCGTCGATGGGTCAACCCGAGGGGGTCCGGGCCTTCCCGGCCCCTGTACCATCGCCGCCACGATGCTGCGCGCCGAGACGATCCGCGAGGCCCCCAAGGCCATGCTCCACGATCATCTCGACGGCGGCCTACGCCCCTCGACGATCGTCGACCTTGCCGCCGAATTCGGATACGACGGGCTACCGACCGCCGATCCGGACGAGCTGGCCACCCACATCCGCCGTGGCGCCGACCGCAAATCGCTCGAGCTCTACCTCGAGACGTTCCAGCACACGGTCGGCGTCATGCAGGAGAAGGACGCGATCATCCGCGTCGCTGCCGAATGCGCCGAGGACCTCGCGGCTGACGGCCTGGTCTACGCGGAGGTCCGCTTCGCTCCGGAACTCTCTACGGAACGTGGCCTGACGCTCGACGAGGTCGTCGCGGCCAACCTCGAGGGCTTCTCGATCGGGGCACGGAACGCAGAGGCAGCCGGCCACCCGATCGTCATGAAGGTGCTCGTGACGGCCATGCGCCAGGCGGCCCGTTCGGTCGAGGTCGCCGAATGCGCGGTCCGCTGGCGCGATGCGGGTGTCGTCGGCTTCGACATCGCGGGGCCCGAGGCCGGATATCGGCCCACGCAGCACCTCGACGCCTTCGAGTACGTCCGCCGCGAGAACTTCCACATAACGATCCACGCCGGCGAATCGTTCGGGCTGCCCTCGATCTGGGAGGCCCTCCAGTGGTGCGGCGCCGAGCGCCTCGGGCATGGTGTCCGGATCGTCGACGACATCACGGTCCGTCACGACGGATCGGTCGAACTGGGCCGCCTATCCGCGTTCGTCCGCGACCGGCGCGTGCCGCTGGAGCTCTGTCCGACGTCGAACGTCCACACGGCCGCCGCACCGTCGATCGCCGAGCATCCGATCGACCTCCTGCGCCGGCTCCGTTTCCGGGTGACGGTCAACACCGACAACCGCCTCATGAGTGGCGTGACGCTCTCGAGCGAGTTCGCCGCGCTCGACGACGCGTTCTCGATCGGGCTCGGCGAGATGGAATGGCTGACGATCAACGCGCTGAAGTCCGCCTTCGCGCCGTTCGATGAGCGGCTGCGGCTGATCAATGAAGTCGTGAAGCCCGGCTATGCGCGCCTTCGCGCGGAGCAGTCACGGGTGATCGCGGCACCCGCCTAAGCGTCCGATGGCAGCCTGGCTGGAGCGCGTCAAGGAGACCTGGGGCCGCATCCGGGGTCAGCAACCGCCGAAAGGGATCTTCACGGACCTGCGATCGATGGCCTTGGCCGTCGACCTGGCATCCATCCAGACGCCGGTCGAGGAGTCGTGGGGCGGCGCGGGCGTCGCGATGATGGAGATCGGGACGGACCGGGCGGTCGCTTCGATCGTCGCGATCGCCGACGGGACGGTGAGCATGTACGTGAGCACGGGCGGTGGGGTGATCGGCGCAGGCGAGCACGAAGCCGTCCGAGCGGAGGCCAAGCGCTTCCGGACCGTGGTCGCCGATTCGCGGGGCTTGCTTACGCGAAGCATGGATTTCCCGCTTCCGGAGCCCGGCGAAGTCCGCTTCCAGGCGCGGCTGGGGAGCGATGGGTTCAGCGGTGCGGCACCCGAGTCGGCGCTGCGCGGCGGTCGTCATCCGCTATCGCCGCTGTATGCGGCGGGCCAGGATCTGCTGACCGAGATCCGCCTGGCGAGCGATTCCGTCGAAGGCTGACGGGTCCGGCAGCTCGAGCGCCGGCTAGAAGGTTGGCGGCTCTGGGAGCGTCCCCGGGGGAAGCATGTCGACCGCAGCGGTGTAGCCGAACCAGATGATCGCGATCACCACGATGCACACGACGGCGACGATGAGCCAACCGCGGAAGCGGGATCCGCGGTAGGGCTTGCCGGCACCATCGAAGGGGCTCTGCATAGCGCGACTCTGCGCGCAGCCTCTCGGCGCGTCAATGTCGGGCCGGCGGGCAACGTCGAGCGAGCCTGCAATGTCTAGCGAGCCCGCAACGTCTAGCCGGCCGGCAGCGCGACCACGAAGCGTGAGCCGGCGTACCCATTCGGTTCCAGGAAGACGCGCCCGCCCATGGCCTCCATGAGCCGCCGAGCGGCGAACAGCCCGATGCCGGACCCGCGCGACCGTCCCCGGCCTTCCACCCGGACGAACGGCTCGAAGACGCTCTCCCAGTCCTCGACTGGCACGCCCGGGCCGTCGTCGGTGACGTAGACCTGCACCTCGTCGCCCAGGCGCCAGATGCCGATGCTCACGCCCTTCTCGATGGGCGCGTACTTCGACTCGTTCTCCAGGAGCTGCTCGAGCACCTGGCGGAAACGCGTTTCGTCGCCGATCGCGGTCATCGGCCGGTCCGGCCGCGCCCAGCGGATCGGGTGGGGTCGCAGGAGCAGGCGAAGGGTGTCGACGACCTCGTCGACCGCGCCGACTGCGTCGAACGGTGCCCTCGACAGGCCGGTAAGGCCCTCGCCGCGAACCGAAGCGAGGATCGAGTCGACGAGCCGATCCAGTCTGGCGAGCTGGTCGTTCGCGGCCTCTCGCCAGCCGTCGGCATCGGCGTTGGCGGCTCCGGCCTCGGCGAGCAGGTCGACGTAGACGCGCACGACCGACAGCGGCGTGCGCAGCTCGTGCGTGACGACGCTGAGCAGCTCCGACCTTGCCGCGTCGAGGGCCGTGAGCTGGGCGAGCCTGGCCTCGACCTCCGCGGTCAGGCGTCCCTTCTCGACGATCCCGGCGAGGAGCGCGGCGATGGTCTGGAGGAGATCGACCTCGGCCGGCTGGAACCTGTGGACGGCGCGCGTCTGGACGTTGAGCACACCGACGACCTCGTCGTGCCAGACGAGTGGCACCGAGAGCATCCCGGCGAGATCTTCGATATCGAAGCCGCGCACCCACGCGAAGCGATCGTCCGTCGTGACGTCCTCGACGGCGATCGGTCGACGCGTTGCCGCGACGCGGCCGGTGATGCCTTCGCCCCAGGCCAGGCTCACCGAACCCACCTGGGAGCGATCGAGCCCGTTCGTCGCCGCGAGCGTGAGCCGCGTCTTCTCGTGGTCGGCGAGGTAGAACGAGCAGACCTCGACCCCCATCGCCGCCGTGGTCCCGTCGACGATCGAGCGCATCAGCTCGTCCCAGTCGCGCGCCTGCGTCGCGAGCTGAGCGATCTCGTGGAGGAAGGCGAGCTCGCGGACGCGCGTGTCGGTCGGCAGCATCGGGTCGGCCATCAAGCCGAAATCATCGCGTATCCGCGGCAGTCTCAGGATCGGCCGATGGCCTCCACCACCTCAGCCGCTGCGACCGCGGACCCTGCGATGACCGCGCAGGCGATCGCCAGTCGAGCGACCGGCGAGACCCAACCGGGAAGCGGTCGGCCGATGACGCGCGACCTCCAGCACGCGAGTGTTGCGACGCCGACGACAAGGAGAGCGATGCCAGAAGGACGTAGGTCCTCGGGGCCTAGATAGGGCGGGACGACGGCCATCAGCCCGAGAAAGAGACCGACCAGGGCTACCACCGTGTAACCGCCGATGACCCTGCGGTCGTCCTCCCTGGCGTGTGGCAATCGGGCGTCGAGCCATCCCTCCGCCATGACAAGGATCGGACCGAACAGGGCGACAAGCGTCACGAGCGACGCCACCACGACGGTCGAACCGCCCAGGACGCCGAAGTCCGGGTTCGCGCCATCAACGAGCCCCTTCGTCCCGAGGGCGATCGCGATGGGGACCGAGATGAGCGCTCGTAGGCCGACTGACTCCGGCAGCCAAGGCCGCACGGTCACCCACAGCGTCCCGCCGACGACCCCGACGAACAGGCCGATGAACAGGATCAGCGCGAACGTACCGCCCAACGTGATGTCGCCGATCCGGTTCCCGTTCTCCGTGAAACTGCCTGCCGACTCGGGCACGAGAAGTGCAGCCAGACGCATCACGAGCCGACCACCGACGCCGGCGACCAGGACGCCAGCGATGAGCCCGGCGACGCCACCACGGGTGATCTCGCGCAGGATCTCGTTCGCAGGCACGAGATCGCGGGCCGGGGCGCGCTGAGCTGCTGCGACGTCGACCGTCATCCTTGGGCCTCTCTACCGACGCGCGATATATCGCGCGACGATACAGTACGCCGTCCGGTCTGGGGTCGTCAACAGAGCCCGTCGGGCCGTCGCTTCACAGGCCCTTGGTACATCGGTTGTTACGACTGACGTCGGAACGGCTCATCGTTCTCTATTCGTAACGTCCCGAGGTTACGGAGGGCGTCTGAGCGCCCCGATCTCGGCCGTTCAGCCGCTGGTCGTAACGCGTCATGTGACAGGCGCGGCGACGCTCACAGAGCCCGGAACGGAGTCAGACCGCGGCAGGCTCCGGATCGGTGACGTTCGTCGGCAACGACTCGAGCAGCGGTTCGGTCCACGACCAGGCCGCGCCGTAGCGAGCCCCGACGGCGCCATGACGTGCCGCCTCGACGCGGAGAGGCAGCCCGAAGATCTCGATGAACCCGACGGCACTCGCGTGATCGAACGCATCGCCCTCGTCGTACGTCGCGAGGCTCTTGTCGTACAGCGACAGCGGCGAGCGCCGGCCGGCGACCACCGCGGAACCGTGATCCAGCCGCATCCGGACCTCGCCGGACACGACGCGCTGGGATGACGCGACGTATCCGCGCAGGTCGCGTGAGAGGGCGCTGAACCACAGCCCGTCGTAGATGAGCCGCGCGAGTTCATCGGCCACGAGCCGGTTGAACCGCAGCGTGTCGCGGGTCAGCGTGAGCCCCTCCAACGCGCGATGTGCCGCGTGGAGGATCGTCGCAGCCGGCGCCTCGTAGATCTCGCGGCTCTTGATGCCGACGAGCCGATCCTCGACGTGATCGATCCGCCCGACGCCATGCGCGCCGCCCAGGTCGTGCAGCCGCTGGACGAGATCGACCGCTCCGAGCCGCTCCCCGTCGATGGCTACGGGCACGCCGCCCTCGAAGTCGATCGTGATCTCGACCGGTGCCGGGGCGGCCCCCGGCTCGACCGTCCACTCGTATGCATCAGCCGGGGGTGTCACCCACGGGTCCTCAAGCACGCCGGTCTCGCACGAGCGGCCCCAGAGGTTGACGTCGATCGAATACGGCGACGCCTTGGTGATCGGGATCTCGATGCCGCGCTCGTTCGCGTAGTCGATCTCCTGGTCGCGGGTCAGGCCCATCCCGACCCGCATCGGCGCTACGACCTCCAATCCGGGATCGAGGGCGTGCGTCGCGACGTCGAACCGCACCTGGTCGTTGCCCTTGCCCGTGCAGCCATGAGCGACAGCGTCCGCACCCTCGCGCCGCGCGACCTCGACGAGGAGCTGCGCGATCAGCGGCCGGGCGAGCGCCGTCGCCAGCGGGTAGGCGCCCTGATACAGAGCGTTCGCTTGCAGATGCGGCCAGACGTAGTCGGTGATGAAGCGCTCGCGTGCATCGATGACGTAGGCGCGTGATGCTCCCGCGGACATCGCCCTGCGCTCGACGCCCTCGCGGAGCGACCCGCCGCCGAGATCGACCGTGAGCGTCACGACCTCTGCGTCGAACTGTTCCTTGAGCCAGGCCACGGCGACGGATGTGTCGAGGCCACCGGAGTAGGCGAGGACGACCTTCTTCATACGGGTGCGGGAACCTCCGCGATCGAGCGTTGGATGGCCTCGAAGCGCGAACGCCAGCGCTCGAGGCGGACGTCATCGGCGAACAGCACGAGAAGCGTATTGTCGCCCGCCAGCGTGCCCTCCTGGTCCTTGAGTGACGACTCGTCGATCGCCTGGGCGACGACGCTTGCCGTGCCGGGGGTTCCGGTCAGCACGAGGATCAACCCGCTCTGGCCGATCGTCACGGGCACATCGCTAAGGATGCGGCGGAGTCGATCGTCCGACGATGAGGTCGGCGAGGGAAGCGGCGACGGTGCGCGGGAAGCCACGTCCTCGGGCGACACGTAGACCGGGCCATCGGCGCGCGGGGCCTTGAGCAGGCCGAGCTCGGCGATGTCGCGGCTGACGGTGGCCTGGGTCACATCGAAACCCTGAACCGTGAGCGCGTCGACCAGTTCGCGCTGGCTGCCGATCGGGCGCGACGCGATGAGCTGGCGGATCGCGCGCTGGCGGAGCCGCTTGAGGTCCTGACCTGTCACGCGCTCGGTGACGCCATCACCGTTCATGCCGTCCCCGTTCACCCCATCGCCGTTCACGCGGCGCCAACCGCCTGGCGGCTCGCCGTGATGCGCGTGCCGAACGTCGGGTCGTCGAGCGCACGCTCGAGCGCGTTGTCGGCACCCGAGTCGGCGATGATCGCCTCGGAACCCTCCCAGCCGAGTGCCGAGAGCGCGGCGCGGATCTTCGGGACCATGCCTCCCGCGATCACGCCACCGTCGATCAGGTGCTCGGCCTCGGCGACGGTCAGGGTGTCGAGCTTGGCGCCGTCGGCGTCGCGGACACCATCGACGTCGGTGAGCAGGACCAGCTGTCGGGCGCCAAGGCCTGCCGCTATGCCGGCGGCGGCATCATCGGCGTTCACGTTGCAGACGATCCCGTCGGCGTCCCGGGCAAGCGGTGCGACGACCGGCACCTGTCCCGAAACGAGGACCGCGTCGAGGAGGTCGCGCCGGAGACTCGTCACGCTCGCGACGAGCCCGAGGTGCGGGATCCGCTCGGCGATGAGCAGGCCACCGTCGACACCGGATAGCCCGACGGCATCGACCCCGAGGTCCCGCAACCCCGCGACGAGCTCGCTGTTCACGACGCCGCGCAGGACCGCGGCCGCCACCTCAAGCGACTGCTGGTCGGTGACGCGCAGGCCGCCCTCGAACTTCGACGGGACGCCCAGGCGCTCGAGCCATTCGGTGATCCGCTTGCCGCCGCCGTGGACGAGGACGACGGGGCGTCGGCGAGCGACTGCGGCGACGTCTGCGAGCACATGCGACTGCTCGGCGATCGTCGTCCCGCCCAGCTTGACCACAAGGATCTCAGACATCGGCCGGCCCTCTGACGGCCGCTGCCGTCGTTGGTCGCTGCGCGCCCTCGCTCACGCACGTCGAAGTGCGCTCGTTCGGGTGCTCGCGACCGCCTTGGCATCGCCTCGTCAGCGAGCCCGCAAAGCAGTACTCGTTCACGTCGTGTACTCGCTGTTCTCGATGACGTATTCCTGTGTGAGGTCGCATCCGAACGCTTCGCCTACGCCGTCGCCCAGACCCAGGTCCAGCTCGATCAGCAGTTCCGGCGCGTCCATCGCGGCCCGGGCAGCTCCCCGGTCGAACTGCAGCGGCCCGCCCTGAGGACCGTCGAACACGAGGTGACCGGCGATCCAGATGCGCAGCCGGTCCGGATCGAGCGAAACCGGTTGCGAGGCACGGGCGGCGGCGTCTGCGGGCGCCAGCCCGGCGGCTCCGAGAACGGCTTCAGAGGCGGTAACGGCGTTCCCGGCGGCTCCAGCGATCCGGCCCCAGTTCGGGTCCTTGCCGTGGGCCGCCGCCTTGACGAGGCTGCTGGACACGACCGCGCGGGCGACGGCCCGGGCGTCGGCATCATCGTGTGCGCCACGCACCGACGTCGTGATGAGGATCGTGGCGCCCTCGCCGTCAGCCGCCTGCTGCCGTGCGAGATCGCGCGCCACGGCCTCGAGCGCCGCGCCGAGCGCAAGCGCACCCGGGCTGTCGGCACGCACGGGCGCTGCCCCTGAGGCACCGGACGCCAGGACGAAGACCGTGTCGTTCGTGCTCGTATCGCCATCGACCGAGAGCTGGTCCCACGTCCTCGCCGCAGCGGGACGGAGCAGGCTCCAGAGGACGTCCGGGGGCGCCGCGGCGTCGGTCAGGACGATCGACAGCATCGTCGCCATGTTCGGATGGATCATCCCGACGCCCTTGGCGATGCCGGTCACCGTGACCGCGACGGGTTCGCCGTCGTCTGCCGGGAGGACGACCGTCGTTGATGCGATCTTGGCGACCGAGTCGGTCGTCCGGAGGGCCTCGGCGACCGAGGCGAGCGACCCGTCGTCGTCGCCGAGCTGAGCGGCGAGCGCCTGGATCCCACGCTCCACCATGTCCAGCGGCAAGCGCGTCCCGATGATCCCCGTCGAGAGGTGCAGGACCCGCGGCTGCTCGACGCCGAGCGCGTCTGACACGAAGGCGCCGACTCGCGCCTGGTCCGCCGCGCCGTCAGCGCCTGTCGCCGCATTGGCCGAGCCGCTCGTCGAGACGATCACGTTCGCGTAGCCGTAGCCGCCGAGCGGTTCGCCGGAGGTGGCCGCGAGATTCGCCCGGGATAGCTTCACGGGTGCGGCCGCAAAGGCATTCGGCGTGAAGACCGCCGCCGCCGAGGCGCCCTGTGGTGCGACGACGAGGCCGAGATCGGGTCGGCCGGACGCCTTGATCCCGGCGGTCCAGCCGCCTGCGCGGAAGCCCCGCGGCATCACCGTGTGACGCTCCACGTCGGGCAGGGCAGGCGAAGACGCCGGCGTCGAGACGGCCATCTATGGCGCCAGCGGATGCTGGTCGAGCCCGGCCATCTCGGGCAGCCCGTGAACGATATTGAAGGACTGGACGGCCTGGCCCGCCGCGCCCTTCACGAGGTTGTCCTCGACGGCGATCGCGATGATCCGCCCCGTCCGCTCGTCGACCTTGACGTAGACGTGGACGAAGTTGCTCCCCGTCGTGTGCTTCGTGGCGGGCGGCGTCGTCACGACCCTGACGAACGGCTCGGCGTCATACGCCTCGGCGTAGAGCGCGTCGACCTGCGCCTGCGTGACGTCGCGCGTCGGTCGGACGTGGTTCGTCGAGAGGATGCCGCGGACCATCGGGATGAGGTGCGGCAGGAAATCGACCGCGATCGCGCCGGGGTTCGCGTCTGGCTCGAGACCGCCATCGACCGCCACGTACGCCAGCTCTTGCTCGATCTCGGCGACATGGCGGTGCCCGCCGAGGCCGTAGGCCTTCACGCTCTCGTCGACCTCGCCGAACATCATCTCGGGCTTCGGGTCGCGACCGGCGCCCGACACGCCGCTCTTCGCGTCGACCACGAGGTCACCGATCAGCCCGGCACGCGCCAGGGGCGCTAGCGCGAGCAACGTGGCCGTCGGATAGCACCCCGGCGAGCCGACGATGGCGACCTCCTCGTCGGCCAGCGCCCGAAGCTCCTCGCGATGCAGCTCCGGCAGGCCGTAGACGGCCTGCTCGAGGTGATCGGGGCGTGGATGCTCGAACCCGTACCAGCGCGGGTAATCGTCGGGATCGCGGAGCCGGAAGTCGGGACCGAGATCGATGACGGCGGTGCCCGCCGCGATGAGGTCGGAAACGAGGCCGACCGCCGCGCCATGCGGGAGGGCAAGGAACGCGGCGTCGACCTCGGGTAGGTGAGTCGTGACGATGAGGTCGGTCGCAGCGAGGTGGGGGTGGTGGCCGCCGACCGGCTCGTCCTGTCGATCGCGTCCCGCCAGGCCGACGATGTCGACGTTCGGGTGGCGTGACAGGAGCCGTATCAGCTCCGCCCCGACGTAGCCGGTCGCACCGACGATGCCGACCCGGAGGCGGCGCTCGCCGTCCGGTCGGGCCCCTCGCTCCGACCGGGGGACGAACCCCGACGACGCCTCCGTCTCGATCGCCGCGGGCGATCCGAGCCCCGCGCTCACAGGCGCTCCAGGCCGCTCACCGGCGGCTGGCTCGGGTGGCTCGCAGAGACCTGACGGAAGGTCGCCATGGGCGCATGACTATACAGGATGTCTGCATAGTCATGCAAGCACTGGTCGAGCGGACCGGACCTGCGACGCGGTCCGCTCCGGTCTACCGACCCGTTAGGACGGGAACTGGAATGATCGAAGGAACGCTTCGGCGTCACCGCCGACGATCGTCCACGACGTCTCTGGGGCAGTGGCCATAGCGACCACCGTCTTGCCGGCGACCGGTGCGACCATCACGAGAAGGTGGTTGCCGGGGATGTATCCGATGGACCCCCCCTCCTCGAAGTCGCACTTGTCGACCGCGCCCGGGCAGAACAGGTTTATGGCGCCGGCGGCATTCGTATGGGCGTCCGCATGAACCTTCGCCTCGATGAGCGTGGCACTGGTCGTCCCGAGCTCGACGGGGGTCGTCGAAAGGACGTCGAGGTCGGTCCGCGCATGGATCCAGGCGGTGACGTCAGAAGGCACCTCGATGGTCTTGCCACTCTCGTCGAAGGCCGAACCGGCATCGACGACGCCCAGATCCGTGCTTGGTGTCGTCGCCCCGAAGAAGGCGTGACGTGCACCGTCGAGGCCATAGATGAGCTTTGGGCTACCGGTGAATGTGAACATGGGCTCGAAGTCGGGAGCGACGTATCGAACACCGCTGTCCAGCGTCGCGCCGTCGCTCACGGTGACCGCTCCTGCGATGCGCGGGGTCGGGGTGGGTTCGGGGGACGCGACAGGCGAGGGCGACGCCGTCGGCGAAGCGGCCGGACCTGGCGAGGGGTTCGAGCCGACGCCGGACGACTTCGGCAGGAACGTGTACGCAGCGAGCGCGACGACCAGGACGGCCGCAACGGTCGCGAGCGCGCGAAGTGGCATGGACATCTTTGGGAACCTCCGGCCGACGCCGAACCGGCGCCGGCGCTGTGAGACGGTGGGAAGTTCGATGAGCACGGACTCCAGGAGGTCACGCGGGGCGACCTCCGGGACATCCGAGACGAAGGTGCGAAGGTCCCGTTCGAACGGCTGGCGATTCATGGCAGACGACCTTCCGACGTCACCGCTGGGCGGGCGTCCGCTTCGACCGCGGCCCGCAGCTGACGGGTCGCGTGGTGGAGCCGGGAGCGCGCAGTCCCCGGCGGGATCCCGAGCGTGGCCGCCACTTCGCTGAGTGGCAGGTCGAGGTAATAGCGCAGTGCGACGACCGCACGCTGCTCCGGAGGCAGGCGACGGAAGGCGCGCTCGAGTTCGTCCCGATCCGCGACCGAGATAGCGGTATCGGGGAGCGTGGGATGTTCGGTGGGGAAGGCGCGCACGGCGGCCGTCCAACGGCGCTCCCGACGAGCCTCGGCGTAGCAGGCGTGCACCACCAGGCGGTGAAGCCAGGCGTCGAACTTCTCGACCTCGCGAAGGTCGGGCAGATCGCGCCACGCTCCGAGGAGTGCCGCCTGGACCGCGTCGCGTGCCAGGTCGGCGTCGCGCAAGACCGCGTAGGCGAGGCTGTAACAGCCGTCGACGACGCGCGCGGCGAGCGCCGAGAAGGCGTCGCGATCGCCTCGTCGTGCCCGCTCGACCAGCAGATCCTGCACCGCTGCTCCTCCGCGGAGCCGGATCATCCGGCTCTCACCTTCCTAGGAACAGACCCATCCCGGAATGTTCAAACGGCAGTCGCGGGACTCCTGATGAGGGTCGCCCGTTCGACCTTAGGGCAACACGTCCGGTCGGCGGTACGGGCCGGTCGATAGCACCTCGCCCTCGCGATCGTAGGCCTCAGCTCCATCGGAATGGATTCGGTACCGATGATGGACGGTCGTGGCGCCGGCGGACAGCATCGCGTTGACCGGGCAGTACTTGAGTGCGGAAAGCTCGATCGCACGGCGAACGGCAGCTTCTGACACGCCGCGGCCGTCGACCTCGTGGGTGATCACGACGTCGGTGTAGACCTGCGGGTACTCGTCACGCTGGTTGCCAGTCACGATGATCCGGTAGGCCGTGACGTCCTGGCGCTTCTTGGCGAGGATGCCGGCCACGTCCATCGCCGAGCACGCCCCGAGTGCCGAGAGGACCGTCTCGACCGGGCTCGCGCCCGTGTTGGACTGCCGATCGTCGAAATCCATCGGATGGCCCGACGAGGGCTCGGCGTGGTACGCCATCC
The DNA here is from genome assembly GCA_035606295.1 of Patescibacteria group bacterium. GTDB lineage: Bacteria > Chloroflexota > Limnocylindria > Limnocylindrales > CSP1-4 > SPCO01. The sequence goes on along the minus strand of DATNFQ010000254.1, from coordinate 889 downwards.
CACCGCGATGCTCCAGAAGGACCGACTTGTGGGTGGGCACCGGGTCAGCCTGCCACGCGGACATCGGCCCCGAGACCTTCCCCTGCATCGGTCAGGAACTGCTCGCGGTATAGCCGCGCGTACAGCCCACCTTGCGCGAGCAGTTCCGCGTGCGTGCCACGTTCGACGATGTGCCCGCGCTCGTACACGAGGATCCGGTTCGCGCGATGGATCGTCGAGAGCCGGTGCGCGATGGCGATCGTGGTGCGCCCTTCCATCAATCGCTCGAAGGCCGCCTGGATAAGCCGTTCCGAAACCGTGTCGAGCGCGGAGGTCGCCTCGTCGAGGATCAGGATGCGCGGATCCTTGAGGAGCACACGGGCGATCGCGATGCGCTGCTTCTCACCGCCAGACAGCTTGTAGCCGCGCTCACCGACGATCGTGTCGTAGCCCTCGGGCAGCTCCATGATCCGGTCGTGCATCGCGGCGGCGGTGGCCGCCGCGACCAATTCGTCCTCAGTCGCTTCTGGACGTGCGTACAGCAGGTTGTCGCGGACGGACGCGTGGAACAGATACGTCTCCTGCGTCACGACGCCGATGATCCGGCCGAGCGACTCGAGCTTGATCTTGCGAACGTCGATGCCATCGATCTCGACGGCGCCGGCATCGACGTCGTACAGCCGCGCCAGCAGCGCCGACACCGTCGTCTTGCCCGAGCCGGTGCCGCCGACGAGCGCGATCGAGCTGCCGGCGGGAATGTCCAGATCGAAGCCGTCGAGCACCGGCTCGCCCTGCTCGTAGCCGAAGCGGACGCTCTGGAAGCGCACCTCGCCGCGGCCGCCGCGGCGCCTGCGTCGCCCGTCCACGAGCGCCGGGCGCACCTCCAGCACCTCGGTGATCCGTTCCGCCG